>NZ_RZOT01000687.1:0-2563 GCF_003999085.1 Mesorhizobium sp. M4A.F.Ca.ET.090.04.2.1 | reverse complement strand
GCACTGGCCACACCACCGTCTTCGTCACCCACGACCAGGAAGAGGCGCTCGAGCTTGCCGATCGCGTCGTGGTGATGAGCCAGGGCCGCATCGAGCAGGTCGGTTCCGCCGATGAGATCTACGACACGCCGAACTCGCCCTTTGTCTATTCCTTCATCGGTGAATCGAGCTCGCTGCCGGTCAAGGTCGAGAGCGGCGAGGTCTGGATCGCCGACCGATCGATCGGCCTGTCCGCCCCGCACGCGGCCTCAGGCGACGCAATGCTCTACTTCCGCCCGCACGACGTCGAGCTCCTTGACGGCTGCAGCGGCTGCATCGCCGGCACCGTTGCCGCCAGCCGCCGTGTCGCTGGCACCAGGCGGGTGGAGCTCGAAGTCGGCGGCGAGCGCCAGCGGGTCGAGGTCGAATTGCCCGTCGACCATCCGGCGGCGCAGAAGAGTCGGGTGGCGTTCAGGCCGCGGCGCTGGAAGCTTTTCCCGGCATCTGAGCCCGGAAAAGCCAGCTGAATCAGCCTGAAAGAAAATCCTAACAAGCATTTGTTTCGGCGGAATCTTTTCCGACGACGACACGATAGCGCCGGCTCGCATGTCTGGCGCTGGCCGGCCTTGTGCTATTATCCTGCGCCCTTGTTGCAACTCTCAAGGAGCCGGTTTTCATGAAGCGATTCTTGCTTGGCGCGGCGGCACTGGCCACACTTTTCCTTGCATCCTCCGAAGCCTGGGCGGCCGACCGATTGCTGAACGCGTCCTACGACGTCGGCCGCGAGCTGTTCGCCGAGGTCAACCAGGCCTTCATCGCCGAACATCCGGGCGTGACGATCGACCAGTCGCATGCTGGGACCTCCGCGCAGGCGCGCGCCATCGCCGAAGGCCTCGGCGCAGATGTCGTCACCTTCAACCAGGTCACCGATGTCGATTTCCTGGTCAACAAGGGTCTCGTCTCCGCCGACTGGCAGAAGGACTTTCCCGACAACGCCTCGCCCTTCTATTCGCTGCCGTCCTTCCTGGTGCGCGCCGGCAACCCCAAGCACATCAAGGACTGGAACGACCTGGTACGCGACGACGTGCAGGTGATCTTCCCCAATCCGAAGACATCGGGCAATGCGCGCTACACCTATCTCGCCGCCACGGCCTACGCCAAGGAGGCCTTCAAGGGCGACGACGCCAAGGTGAAGGAATTCGTCACCAAACTGTTCAACAACGTGCCGATCTTCGACACCGGCGGCCGCGCCGCCACCACCACCTTCGTGCAGCGCGAGATCGGCGATGTGCTGATCACCTTCGAATCGGAGACGCGTGGCATCCGCAAGGAGTATGGCGACGACAAGTTCGAGCAGGTCACGCCCTCGGTCAGCCTGCTGGCGGAGTTTCCCGTCGCCATAGTCGACAAGGTTGCCGACGAGCATGGCACGCGAGATCTCGCCAAGAGCTATCTCGACTTCCTCTATACGCCCGAAGGCCAGGACATCCTCGCCCGCAACGGCAACCGCGTCCGCGATGCGGCGGTCGCCGCGAAGTACAAGGACCAGTTCCCCGACGTCCGCCTGCCGACAGTGGACGACGTCTTCGGCGGCTGGGCCAAGGTGCAGGCCGAGCATTTCGCCGCCGGCGGCCTGCTCGACCAGTCCTATGGCAACCGCTGAGGGTCCAACGCGTCGGCTTCGGCCTGAGCAGGAAAGCCGGCCGTGCCGGCTTTCCTCATTTCATGCGTCAGCAGGCCGGATCCTGGCAAAATCTCGACCTCATCTGTGAAAAACCTTACAAAGAATCAACGCGTTTGCGCCTAACGTGCCGTCGGGCGGCTTGTTTTGCACGAAACGGCAATACGCGATCCGAGACGTCATGATTTGCACACAAACAACCGCCAGATGCAGGCGGTTGGGGTTTTCATGAACTGAATCGGGCATGCTTACCAAAAAAGGCAAATACGGCCTCAAGGCCCTCGTGCATCTTTCCGGACTGCCGGCCGGCCAGCTTGCATTCGTCAATGACATCGCTGTCGCCAACAACATTCCGAAGAAATTCCTCGACGCTATTCTGGGCGAGTTGCGCAATGCCGGTTTCGTCCAGAGCCGCAAGGGCAAGGAAGGCGGCTATCGCCTTGCCCGGCCGGCCTCCGAGATCAAGATCGGCCATGTCGTGCGCGTCCTCGACGGGCCTCTGGCGCCGATCCCCTGCGCCAGCCGCACGCAGTACCAGCGCTGTGAGGATTGCGACGAGGCGACCTGCCAGGTCCGGCACATGATGCTGGAAGTGCGCCAGGCGATTGCCGAGGTGCTGGACAACCGCAGCCTTGCCGCCATGCGCGACGCCGACAATGACGATTTTCCCGTCGAGCTGACCTCGCAGATCTGACCCGGACCTGAAGCTCCGCATCAAGGTCAGCGCCGTCCCCTGGGCGCTCGAATGCCTGTGCCCGATTGCGTCGGGGCAATGGACGCAGTAGAGCGGCCTTTCGGACGCAACCAGGAACAGGCGGGACACCGATCCGATGAGGCTGCCGTGGTTCGGAAAATCCCGCAAGGCCGACCGCAGGACATCGTCCAACATCTACCACACCGAGA
>NZ_RZOT01000686.1:0-2578 GCF_003999085.1 Mesorhizobium sp. M4A.F.Ca.ET.090.04.2.1 | reverse complement strand
AGGCTCCGCAATCGCACCACCGCCTTCAGCCCACCCATGGCGGAACGCTCCAGCGCAAGTGCGCCGCCATATTCGTTGACGAGGTCGGCCACAATGGCGAGCCCCAGCCCGGTGCCGGGCTTGGTCTCGTCGAGCCGGCGGCCGCGCTTCAGCGCCTCGCGCGCGCTGTCCTCGGGAATGCCCGGACCGTCATCCTCGATAGCGATCTCGAACAGGTTTGCGCCGACGCCGTCCTTGCCCGAAACCGGCGCCACCGATACGGCGACGGCGCGCTTCGCCCATTTCATAGCGTTGTCGAGGAGGTTGCCCAGCAGCTCCTCCAGATCCTCGCGCTCGCCGCCAAAGATGATCTCGGTAGCCGGCAGCGACAGCGTGAGACTGGTTTCGGGCTTGAGCTTCTGCAGCACGCGGACCATGCGCTGCACCAGCGGCGCCACCGGCGTGCGGTAGACGACGCTGTCGCGCTGTGCGGCGACGCGCGCCCGCTGCAGATAGTGGTCGACCTGCTTCTGCATCGAGGCGGCCTGCTCGGCGATGAGCTGCCCCTTGGCGCCGCCCAGCGCTCGGCCCTCGTTGAGGAGCACCGCGAGCGGCGTCTTCAGCGAATGGGCAAGGTTGCCGACCTGCGTGCGCGAGCGCTCGACGATGCGCTTGTTGTTCTCGATCAGCGCGTTGGTCTCGTTGGCGAGCGGCTCGATCTCGGCCGGGAAGCGGCCATCGAGCCGCTGCGCAGTGCCTTCGCGCACCATGGCCAGCGCGTTGCGCACCCGGCGCAAGGGCTGCAGGCCGATCAGGATGGCGATGGCGTTGATGGCGATCATGCCGACGCCGAACAGCGACAGATAGGTGAGCAGCCGGCGCTGGAAGCTGGCGATCTCCTGCTCCAGTTCGGTATGGTTGCCCATAACGCGGAAGCGCGCGGCGCGGTTCTTGGCGTCGAGGACGAACTCGCTCTCGAACACTTCGAGCTCCTCGCCCTTGATGCCTTCGGTCGAGTAGCTGCGCTGGAAGTTCGCGTTGAACGGAACCTCGGCGACGGAAGGCGACAGGACGGACGTCGTCATTGAGGAGGAATGGATCTCGCCATGGACGCCCTCGGAGGCCGGCTCCACCGACCAGTACCAGCCGGAATTCGGCTCGGAAAAGCGCAGGTCGCCAAGATCCGGCGCGCCGGTGAGCGCCCCATTTTCGGAAATGCCGACCGAGCCGATCAGATTGAACAGATGCGCCGACAAGAGGCTGTCGAAACCGCGCTCGCTCGCCTGGCGGTAAAGCGTGGTGATGAGGGTGAAGATGACGACCAGGGTCAGGATCGCCCAGATGGTCGAGAAAGCAATGACGCGGAAAGCCAGCGAGCGCGGCCATAGCCGAGCCGAAAAAGGTTTCCTTGCGATTGTAGCGAGCGGTTCCGCCTTACGCCTCCGGCTCACGCATGCGGTAGCCCATGCCGCGCACGGTTTCGATCATGTCGATGCCCATTTTCTTGCGCAACCGGCCGACGAAGACCTCGATGGTGTTGGAATCGCGGTCGAAATCCTGGTCGTAAAGGTGTTCGACCAGCTCGGTGCGCGACACCACCTCGCCCATGTGGTGCATCAGGTAGGCAAGCAGGCGAAATTCGTGCGAGGTCAGCTTCAACGGCACGCCGTCGACATCGGCCTTCGAGGCCTTGGTGTCGAGGCGCAGCGGCCCGCAGGTCAGTTCCGACGAGGCATGGCCGGCGGCGCGCCGGATCAGCGCCCTGACCCGCGCCAGCACTTCCTCAATGTGGAAGGGCTTGGTGACATAGTCGTCGGCACCGGCGTCGATGCCGGCCACCTTGTCGCTCCAGCGGTCGCGCGCGGTGAGGATCAGCACCGGCATCTTGCGGCCGCCGCGGCGCCAGCGCTCGACCACGCTGATACCGTCCATTTGCGGCAGGCCGATATCGAGGACGACGGCGTCGTAGGGCTCGGTGTCGCCGAGGAAATGCCCTTCCTCGCCATCGAAGGCGCGGTCAACGACATAGCCGGCATCGATCAGCGCATCCGACACCTGTCGGTTGAGATCCTTGTCATCTTCGACGACGAGCACACGCATGCCGGAGTTCAAACCTCTTGACGTTCAGGGCAGATATACTGCGATTCCAACAGCTTGGGAAACTTCGATATCAATTCAGCGGAACGACGATCTCGGTGCGGCGCGGGCGCTGCCCATCCTTGCCGGGCACCAGCACAACGATGACGCAGACCGCCTGGCCGCCACGCGTCGCCTGCGAGGCCTTGGCCAGCGTGCCGCCATTCTGCGCCGCCACCTGCTGGCCGATCGCATAGCAGTCCGACGCCGCGACCACGAAGGGCTGCGTGTCGTCAGGCGCGATGGCCGGAGCCGACATCGCCTGCGACGCGAGCAGACCGGCTGCTGCGAGCGCCAGCATCGCGGTTCGGAGATGGGTGCGAAGCGTTTTCATGACAGGCGTTGTAACGCATCGGTGCTGAACGTGAAATGAACGGTAACCGCCTGAAAAACCATGCCTGCAAACACCCCCTGAGCCGCAAAGCCGAGCATTGCGATCTGCCGTTCCCCCCTCAGGCCCGGT
>NZ_RZOT01000685.1:0-2583 GCF_003999085.1 Mesorhizobium sp. M4A.F.Ca.ET.090.04.2.1 | reverse complement strand
GCCGGGAACCGCCGTCAAAGCCGCATGGGCGCCGCGGAGGACGGCGCGCGCCTCGCCGGAAAGCAGCGCCGCCGCCTTTTCGTCGACCGGCAACGGCCGCTCGGCAAACAGGAAGCCGGCGCCGTCGACCAGTTCGACCAGCGTCTTGGCGCGCTCCTTAAGCCCGGGCAGGGCCGCGAGCAACTGCGCCTTCTTCTTGTCGTCGAGCCGGGCGGCGAGCGCCGGGCCGCCTTCGAGATAGGGCAGGGTGGCGACGAAGATGTCGAACAGCGCATGATCGTCCATCTTGCGCATATGGACGCCGTTCAGCGCCTCGAGCTTGGCGAAGTCGAAGCGGGCGGCGCCCTTGTTGACGTCGCCGATGTCGAACCAGCCGATCATGTCTTTGATCGACATGACTTCGTCGTCGCCGTGGCTCCAGCCGAGGCGGGCGAGATAGTTGAGCAGGGCCTCCGGCAAGTAGCCCATCGAACGATAGGCCTCGACGCCGAGCGCGCCGTGCCGCTTCGACAGCTTGGCGCCGTCGGCGCCATGGATCAGCGGGATGTGCGACATCGAAGGCACATCCCAGCCCATGGCGTTGTAGATCACCGTCTGGCGCGCGGCGTTGGTCAGATGGTCGTCGCCGCGGATGATGTGGGTGACGCCCATGTCGTGATCGTCGACGACGACGGCGTGCATGTAGGTCGGGTTGCCGTCCGAGCGCAGGATGATGAAGTCGTCGAGGTCCTTGTTGGGAAAGCGCACCTCGCCCTGCACCCGGTCGTGCACGACGGTCTCGCCCTCGGCCGGCGCCTTGATGCGGATGGCGCCCTTGATGCCGGGCGGCGCCTCGGACGGGTCGCGGTCGCGCCATTGGCCGTTATAGCGTGGCGGCAGGCCCTTGGCGCGCGCCGCCTCGCGCATCGCCTCGAGCTCCGCAGGCGTCTCATAGCTGTAATAGGCCTTGCCCAGGCGCACGAGCTCCACGGCCACCTCGCGATGGCGCGGCGCGCGCTCGAACTGCGAAACCGCCTCACCGTCCCATGAGAGGCCGAGCCAGGTTAGTCCGTCCAGGATGGCAGCGGTTGCCGCCTCGGTGGAGCGCTCGCGATCGGTATCCTCGATGCGCAGCAGCATCGTGCCGCCGGAGTGCCTGGCATAGAGCCAGTTGAACAGCGCCGTGCGCGCTCCGCCAATGTGCAGGTAGCCTGTCGGCGAGGGGGCAAAACGGGTGACGACCTTGTCGGACATGGCACTCTCAGGCTGGCATAGGAAGCGGGCGTGATTGCGCGGACTTTCGCGCTTCGCGCGTTCATGTAGCATAGGAGGTCTGGGGCGCAAGGGGCAGACCCGATGGCTGGACGAGGCCGGGGCACGGTGGAGGGCGAGGGGACGACAGCTGGCGTCAGCGAGCGCCTGCTGTTTGCCGACACAGCGCCTGTCGAAACAGCGCCGGTTTGGCTTCCGGAGTCGCGTCCGGCCAAAGAGATTTTGCCGCCTGATGGCGGCGGATTCCGCCCGGCCTCGCCGACGGCAACCATCACGCGGCTCGGCAAGCAGCTTGGCCGCGTCTCATGGCCGGCGTTTCATCGCAGCATCGGCGCCGCGGCCACGACCGAGCTTGATCGCGGCATCGGCTTCCTGCTGGTGCCGGTGTTCCTGGCTGCCGGCGTGATCTTCTATTTCTCGCTGAACGCCGAGCCGGACCTATACAGGCCGCTTGCGGCGGTGGCGCTGATGGCTGTCTGCGCGCTCGTTTCGCGCCCACGGCCAAGGACGCATCTGCTCTTCATGGCGGCGTTCTTCTGCGCCTTGGGCTTTCTCGCCGCAAAGGTCGAGACCTGGCGCGCTGCGACACCGATGCTCGGTTCCGAGATCCAGACCCGCCTGACCGGCCGGCTCGTTAGCCTGGAGGAAATGGAGAACGGCCGCGTCAGGCTGACGATCGATGTGATCTCCACCGCTCACCCAAAGCTGCGCTACGCGCCGGAGCGGGTCCGGCTTTCGGCACGGAAAGTACCTGCTGATATGACAGCCGGCTCGCTGCTTACCGGCTATGCAAGGCTGCTGCAGCCGACCGGCCCGGTGCGACCCGACAGCTACGACTTCTCCTTCGACAGCTATTTTTCCGGTATCGGCGCCAGCGGCTTTTTCCTTGGCAATCCAAAGACAATCGCCAGCGAAGATGCGCCGCCCTCGGCGCGCCTGGCTTCCACGATCGAGAAGGCGCGGGAGAGCATCGCCAACCACATCCGCGGCCAGGTCGGCGGCCCGGAGGGCGAGATCGCCGCCGCACTGATAGTCGGCGTGCGAGCGGGCATCCCCGATGAGATCAATGAGGCGATGCGGCGCACCGGCATCTATCACGTCATCTCCATCTCGGGCCTGCACATGGCGCTGGTCGCCGGCACCATCATGCTCTTGCTGCGCGGGGCCTTCGCGCTGTTTCCCGACTTCGCATCGCGCCGGCCGGTCAAGAAATATGCCGCCGCAGCCGCACTCGTCTCGATCGCCGCCTATCTCGTCTTCTCCGGCATTGTGGTCGCGGCCGAACGCAGCTTCATCATGCTGGCGGTGATGCTTGTCGCCGTGTTGTTCGAC
>NZ_RZOT01000684.1:0-2661 GCF_003999085.1 Mesorhizobium sp. M4A.F.Ca.ET.090.04.2.1 | reverse complement strand
CGATCTGCATCCGCAGCCTCAACACGGAAAAGCCATCGCTGGTCTATTTCATGACCATCGACAATGCGAAGTTTCGCAAGCCGGTCGTTCCCGGCGACCAGCTCAGGATTCACGTCAAGAAGATCAAGAAGCGCGGCAACCTGCTCAAATTCGCCTGCGAAGCGATGGTCGATGGAGCAAAAGCTGCGGAAGCCGAGGTTTCGGCTATGATGGTCACCGGCTGACGGTTCAAAATGCTCATGAAAGTCCAGACTGAAATCCACCCTTCCTCGGTCGTCGAAGAAGGGGCCCAGCTCGGCGAAGGCGTTCGCATCGGACCCTTCTGCCACGTCGGCCCCGATGCCGTCATCGGCGACCGGGTCGAGCTTGTCGGCCATGTCTCGGTGATGGGCGCGACCACCATCGGCGCCGCCACCAAGGTCTATCCGATGGCCATACTCGGCGCGCCGCCGCAGAACACCAAGCACAAGGGTGGCCGCACGACGCTGGTGATCGGCGAGAACTGCACGATCCGCGAAGGCGTGACCATGCATCTCGGCACCGATTCCAGCCGCGGCGAGACGACGGTGGGCGACAATGGCAATTTCCTCGCCTATGCCCACATTGCCCATGACTGCGTCGTCGGCAAGAACGCCACCTTCGCCAACGGCGCGACGTTGGGCGGCCACTGCGAGATCGGTGACAACGTCTATGTTGGCGGCCTCACCGCCGTTCACCAGTTCGTCCGCATCGGCAACAACGCCTTCATCGGCGGCTGCTCTGCGGTCGTCGGCGACGTCATTCCCTATGCGATCGCCGCCGGCAACCGCGCCAGCCTTCGCGGCCTCAACATCGTCGGCCTGAAGCGTTCCGGCCTGCCGCGCGCCGAGATCCACCTGTTGCGCAAGGCCTACAGGACGATCTTCGACCGCTCCCGAACCGTCGGCGAGAACATAGAGTTCGCCAAGGCGGAATTCGCTTCCTCGCCGACGGCCATGAAAATCATCGATTTCATCGCCAATCGCGGCAAGCGGCACTATGCCGTCCCGTCGCTCAAGGGTGGCGACGGCGACGATGCCGACGATGAAGGCTGAGGCTGCCGGAGCCAAGTTGGACCTCGCGCCGGGCTCAAGGGTCGGCATCATCGCCGGCGGCGGCAGCCTGCCGGTGGAAGTCGCGGCTAGCCTCGCAAGGCAGGGACATCCGCCCGTCATCATCGCGGCCGAAGGCGAGGTCGACCGCAAGCAGGACCTCGCCGGCTACGAGACAGAGCAGCTCGCGCTCGAATCGTTCGGCTCGCTGGTGCCTTTGCTCAGGCGCAAGCGAATCAGCCACCTCGTGCTGGCCGGCGAGATCAGGCGCAGGCCGAAATTGACCGCCATGCGGCCGAGCCTCGGCCTGCTGGCTGCCGTGCCTACAGTGGTGATGGGGCTGGCGCGCGGTGACGACGGCTTGCTGAGGATGCTGACGCGTTTCCTGGAAAAGCGCGGCATCAAGGTCGTTGGCGCGCATGAGATCGTGCCCGAACTGCTTGCGAGCGATGGCTCGCTGACCACGGCCAAGCCGGGCAAATCCGACTGGCGCGACATCGAGGCCGCCAGGGTCGCGGCAAAGGCGATCGGTGCTCTCGATATCGGGCAGGCCGCGGTCGCAATCGGCGGCAGGGCGATCGCGCTGGAGGGCATCGAGGGCACTAACGGGCTGCTCGAGCGGACCAGACAATTGCGCGACCATGGCAGGCTCGCCGGCAAGACGCGCGGCGTTCTGGTCAAATGCGCCAAGCCTGGTCAGGAACTGCGCGCCGATCTGCCGTCCATCGGCCCGCGGACGGTCGAGGCCGCATATGAAGCGGGACTGGCGGGGATTGCGGTTGAGGCCGGCCGCTCGCTGATCCTTGAAGCTCCCGACACCATCGCGCGCGCCAATGCGCTCGGCCTGTTCATCGTCGGCCTTCCTGTCGAGGAGCCGGCTCATGGCCAATGACAAGCCGCTGAAGATCGCCGTCGTCGCCGGCGAGGAATCGGGCGACATGCTTGGCGCCGACATCGTCGCGGCACTGAAGCGGACGACCGGCCGCGATGTTCAGCTTATCGGCATCGGCGGCCGGCATCTGCAGGCGCTCGGGCTTAAGTCCCTGTTCGACGGCGGCGAGATCGCGCTGATGGGCTTCAGCGCTATCCTGCGCGACCTGCCGCGGCTGATCAGGCGGATCGGCCAGACGGCAAGCATGATCGCCGCCGAAAAACCCGACTGCCTCATCACCATCGACAGCCCGGATTTCTCGCTGCGCGTGGCGAAGAAGGTGCGGGCCGCCAACCCGTCGATCCCGATCGTCCACTATGTCTGCCCGAGCGTCTGGGCATGGCGGCCGGGCAGGGCGGTGGCGATGAAGCCCTATGTCGATCATATCCTTTGCATCCTGCCCTTCGAGGTGAAGGCGCTCGCCCGCCTTGGCGGCCCGCCCGGCACCTATGTCGGGCATCGCCTGGCGCGGGATCCGGGCGTGCTTGGCGCCGCCAAGGCGCAGGGCCTGCCGCGGGACCTGGCGGGGGATCGCGTCAAGACGCTGCTGGTGCTGCCGGGTTCCCGACGTGGCGAAGTGCGCCGGCTGATCGAGCCGTTCGGCAAGACGATGTCGATCCTGCGCCAGCGCGGGCATCGCCTGCGTCTGCTCTTGCCGAC
>NZ_RZOT01000683.1:0-2666 GCF_003999085.1 Mesorhizobium sp. M4A.F.Ca.ET.090.04.2.1 | reverse complement strand
GGCGGTGCACCGTCTTTCCGTCCTCACCGGACGGCCGCCGGCGGCTCTGAACGACAGGCTGAAGCGTGGCGCGCCTATTCCCGCGCCTCGCCTGCCGGTGCCGGCCGGCATTCCCGCCGATATCCTGCTTGCCCGCCCCGACGTGCGCCTGGCGGAGCGGCAATACGCTCAGTACACCGCCAGGATCGGCCAGGCCGAGGCGGCCCGCTATCCGAGCGTCAGCTTGACCGGGAACATCGACACCTCGGCCCTCAGGCTCGGCGATCTCGGCAAGAACTCGACCATCGGCTGGTCCTTTGGGCCGACGCTCAGCGTGCCGCTGTTCAGCGCCGGCAAGCTGGAGGCAGCCGCCGACGTCGCCAGGACCGAGCGCGACAAGTATTTCATCGCCTACAAGGCATCGGTGCTGACGGCGCTGGAGGATGTGGAAAACGCCAGCGTTTCGCTGACGCAGGAGCGCATCAGGAATGGCAAGCTTGCCTCGTCGGCGAAATCCTACGGCGACGCGGCGCGTCTCGAGCGGACGCTCTACACGTCCGGCGAAACCAATTTGCTCGATGTGCTGGACGCTGAGCGCTCGCTCTATTCGGCCGAGGACACGATGCTGCAAAGCCGCGTCTCCTTGGCCACCGACTACATCGCGCTCAACAAGGCACTCGGCGGTGGCTGGGACGGCGTCATCGACAGTGCAAAGCCCGAAATCGTCGACGCCAGCACCGGCCCCAGGCTGGCCGCGAAGACGCAATGACATTGGAGGCAGAGTTCAACAGCGCAAACAAATCTCCGTGAGCAACAGCCCGGAAGCAATCGCCCACCATATCTGTAAACCCATCGAGGTGATGAAATGTCGAGCGCCTACGATCTCGGAACCGGTCTCGTCCGTCGTATCTACGAAAAGCGCATAGATGCACCGGCGATTCTTGATGCCGGCACGCATTTTCCCAATGCCACGAAGTTCACCGCCGCCTGGCAGGCGATCCGCGACGAGGCGCTTTCGGTGCAACACGGCAAGGTGCCGCGCTTCCACGATATCATGCCGGAGCAGGCGGAGATCTCGGCCAATGACGGCCTCGACTGGCGCATGTTCGTGCTCAAGGCCTACGATCTTCCGGTTCCGGAAAACCTGGTGCGTATGCCGGTGCTCAGCCGGCTGCTTGCCGGATGCCCGGAGGTAAAATCGGCGGCGATCTCGTTCCTGGCCCCGCGCAAGCACATCCCCAGCCATCGCGGACCTTTTCGCGGCATCATGCGGTTTCACCTTGGCCTCGCCATCCCGCGCCAGGCTGATGGGCGGCCGGCAACGATCATGATGATCAACCATCAGGAAAGACGCATCGCCGACGGCGAATGCATGTTGTGGGACGACACCTTCCCGCACGAGGTGACAAACCACGCCGACCAGCCCCGGATCGCCCTTCTCCTTGATGTCTGGCGTCCGCGAATGCCGCTGGACATGGAAATCCTGTCCCGGCTGATCGTTCGCGGCGTGCAGACTGGGATGCGCCACCGGGGCGTGTCTTTTTCGGGCTGAATGCGGGCCGACTGCCCTTCCAACAAATCAAGCGAAGACTGGAGATCGCAATGAAGATCAATGTGCCGCTCGTGGCAGCCTCGATCGCAATTCTTACCGGTGGTGCTGCATTTGCCGCGCAGGACCAGGCCTTCCTGTCGCCGCAGAGGGCAGCCGCCGTTCTCGCCGACGGCCGTCCCTGGTCTGCGGATACACCCGACGGCAAGACGCTCAAATTCACGCTCAAGAAGGATGGGACGGGAAGCATCCGTGGCCCCATGCCCTTCACGCTGTCCGTAAGCTGGTCCGTTAAAGGCGACCAGATCTGCATCGCCGGCAAGATGGGCACAAGGTGCCTGCGCTTTCGCGAGGCGCCTGGAGGGCTTCAGGGTTGGGACGGCGACAAGCCGGACCTGAAATTCAGCCGCTAGATGCCGGCAAAGGCGGACGATGCAAGCTTACACCCGCAGCCCCCTCGCCTCGCCGCCGCGCTTGCCGGGAACCATCATGTCCCTGGCCAGCAGGCCGCTGACGCGGCAGAACGCCATAAAGGCGCGACAGGCATCCTCGGTCTTGACCACATCCACCGTGGCGCCGAAGCAGGCGTTGAAGGCGGCCTCATGGACCTTGCCCTGGCGACGGGCCGGCCAGGCCTGCAGGAAATCGAGCGCCTGCTCGACGCCGTAGATCTCCTCGACCGGCAGGCCGGGCGCAGGCGCGATGCGCACCGGCACCTCGAATTGCAATCTGTCCATTCCAAGTCTCCCCGACCGGTGCTGTCACGGCACCGGCGTTCGTCCTGAAAAATCGCTTTGGCCGGGCTTTTGACTCAGGAATGTGTCCTGAGTGCGGTAAGCCCGGCCTGGACCGAGAGAAACAGCGCGGCCGAGGCACCGCGCGTCAGTGTCTTGAATGTCTTGATGCGTTGCGTTGAAGTTGCAGTGAACATGTTTCCGAAAATGGCGCGCCACGCGACCACGGACGGCCGCCGCGCGGGTCGCGGCGCGAAAGAATGGGGAATGGTTTGATGGCGCGGTCCGCGACCGCCGAGATCAAGCGGAAGGCGGCGCGCGCGGCTAGTTGGTGCTCGCCTGCCGCGCGGATATGGCGGCTGGCGCGGCTGCCGCCTGGATCGGCGAATTCTGGGCGACCAGGA
>NZ_RZOT01000682.1:0-2679 GCF_003999085.1 Mesorhizobium sp. M4A.F.Ca.ET.090.04.2.1 | reverse complement strand
GTCGCGCGGCGGACCGATCAACATCGACATGGCGGCCGCCAAGGCTCACGACATCCGCGTCGTCAACGTTCCCGGCCGCCATGTCGATGTTGATCGGTCCGCCGCGCGACACAGCGACCAGTTTCAACGCCGGAAGGCGCCGCATCATTCCATCCGAGAGCGGAGCGAGCTGGGTCACCAGGATCTCGGCATCGCCGACAAAATCGACCACCTCGTCCGGATGGCCGAAATACTCCTTTACCTTGTCGAGGCCGAGCGCGGTGTTGCCGAACTCCATCGGCTCGTCGGGCCACGCGGTTTCCAGCGTGCGGATGTCGAGGCTGTTGCCGCAGGCCTTCTCGATCTCAATCCGAAAGACCTCCGGGAGCATGAAACGGTCGCCGATGATCGCAATTTTTCTATGCATGCTCGACTTTCTCAATTTGCCTTCGCCGCGGCCATCGACCGCCAGACCGGACGCAACGCCTCGCGCGCCAATGTGTAGGATGGCGCCATCCTGTCGTAGATGGCGGCGAGTTGCGGGTCGCTCGGCTCGGCCTTGCCGAGCAGAGGCGTGACCCATTCGGCGACGCAATCGTCCATCGACCGGTAGAGGCCGACGCAGACCGCCGCGATCATGGCGGCACCCGCGGCGCCCGCCTCCTCGCGCTCGCTGGTGCGCGTCGCGGCGCCGACGGCGGCGCCGAGGATCTTGCGCAGGGCCGGGCTGCGCGCCGCGCCGCCGGTGAGGCGGATCTCTCGCGGCAGCGAGCCCATGGCGGCGTAACAATCGCGCGAAGCGAAGGCCAGCCCCTCGAAAACGGCGCGCACCATGTCGGCATAGCCGTGGCGCGAGGAAATGCCGACGAAGCCCGCCCTTGCATTGGCATCGACGAACGGACCCCGCTCGCCGGCCTCCGACACATAGGGCTGGTAGATCAGCGAAGCCGGCTTCGACGACGATATCCAGCCGTCGACCAGCGCGATCATCTCGCCATTCGAGCGCGAGATGCCTTGCGCGGCAAGGATGCCGGAGGCGAGCCCTAGCACCCAGTCGATGTTGAGCGTCGCCGCCATGTTCGACTGCATCTGCGCGAAGACGCCGGGCGCCGGCATGGTCATGGTGTAGCCGGTCTTGGCCTCGTTCAGGAGCACCTCGTCCGGGGTCTCGGCAAGGCGCATGTGCATGCCGGTGGAGCCAATGATGGAACAGCCGGGCTTGCGCTGGCGGTCGAACAGGCCGGCGCCGAGCGCGGTGCAGGCGACGTCGACATAGGCGAGTACGACCGGCGTGCCGGCGATCAGCCCGCTGGCATCGGCCGCCGCCTTGGACAGGGCGGCGCTTTGCCTGGTGCCGTCGACGATCGGCGGCAGCAAATGCCGGAGGTCGGCGACGCCGAGCACGTCGAGCACATCGTCGGAGTAATCGCGCGTGCGGAAATCGCCGAAGGTGAAGGTCCCTTCCGAAGGGTCGGTGGCGCGCTCGCCGGTCAGCTTGAAATAGAGCCAGTCCTTGCAATGGAATGCCGTCGCGGCGCTGGCAAGCATTGCCGGCATGTTTCGTTTCATGAAGACGAACTGCGATCCCTGCTGGCAGGCGGCAAGCCCGCTGCCGGTCTTTTCGAAGCGCAGTCGGTCCTCCGGCCGGGCGCGGATCTCCTCGACCTCCCTGGCGGCGCGCGCGTCGAGCCACAGCCAGCCTTTGGCGACTGGCTCGCCGGCCTTGTCGATCAGCCACGTGCCGTCGCCCTGCCCAGTCACCGCGATGGTGATTACCCGGTTAGCGAGGTCCGGCACCTTGTCGGCCAGCTGGCGAAGCGTGACCGCCGTATCGGCCCAGGTGCGCGCCAGGTCCTGTTCGGCGCCACCGCCCGGCAGCGTCTCGTAGCGGTTCGGCAGCGCGGTGGCCGCGATCTGCCGGCCCGCCTTGTCGAAAGCGACGGACTTGATGACAGACGTGCCGGCGTCGATGCCGATCAGCACATCCCGCATCAGGCAAGCTCCATCCCGTGCGAAATCGCCCTGCCGTCCGCCTGGTCGAAGACGTGCAGGTTCTTCGGGTCGATGCTGACATTGATCGGCGCCCCTAGCTCGAGGCGGGTGCGGTCATGCTCGACCAGCACCAGCGAGCCGCCGGCGAAATCGGCGGCGATATGGGTCTGGTCACCAAGCCATTGGTTGGCCGAGACGGTGGCCGGCACGCCGTCCTTCGAGCGGCGTACCGCATAGGGCCTGACGCCGATGACGACGCGCTCGCGGGCAAGCAGTTGGTCGCGCACCGGGCCGCTGAAGGCGTCCTTGTCGTAGTCGAGCGACAAGCCGTCGGGCAGCCTCAGGCTGATCTTGCCGGCGGCCGTGCCGACGAAGGCCTCGAAGACATTCATCGGCGGCTCGCCGACGAAGGTGCCGGTGAACAGGTTCGCCGGCCGCCGCTTGATCATGTCGGGCGTGTCGAACTGCTGCAGCACGCCGCCTTCCATCACCGCGATGCGGTCGGCGAGGGCGTTCGCCTCGGTCTGGTCGTGGGTGACGAGGATCGCGGTCAGGCCGCGCTCCTTGATGAAGTGCTTGATACGGCCGCGCAGCACGGCGCGCAGCTGCGGCTCGAGCTGGCCCATCGGCTCGTCGAGCAGGTGCAGGTCGGCGTTGCGGATCAGCGCCCCGCCGAGGCTGGCGCGCTGCTGCTGGCCGCCGGAGATC
>NZ_RZOT01000681.1:0-2689 GCF_003999085.1 Mesorhizobium sp. M4A.F.Ca.ET.090.04.2.1 | reverse complement strand
CCGTAGCCTTCTTTATCGAGGATGCCCCGGGTCAGGAGGCCGTGGGCAACCGAGGATTTGCCGAAGACGCGTCGATGGCTTTCGCCGTCGAATTCTGCGGCAGTCCGGAAGGGCTTCAACTCAACCGCGCCTTCGTCAAGATTGCCGACGTCAAGGTGCGTCGCAGGATCATCGATCTGGTGAAATCGCTTTCTACCGACGACGCCGACTGATCCAGGGGCTTGTGCCACCGACGGCGCCCCGTCGGTGGTGGCACAAGACAAACTGTGCTCACATTCATGCCAGAACCGCGGCGGCGCTTGACGAGCGGCGCCCGGCACCGCTAACACGTGGCGCGCCAAAATCGGCAACCTGTCGATTTTTTTCAAGAGGGGACACCCGTGACGCGGCTGAACTACTTCTTCACCTCGGAATCCGTTGCCGAGGGCCATCCCGACAAAGTTTGCGACCGTATCTCCGACGAGATCGTCGATCTGGTCTATCGCGAGGCCAAGAAAACCGGCATGGATCCCTGGAAGGTCCGTGTCGCCTGCGAGACCCTGGCCACGACCAATCGTGTCGTCATCGCCGGCGAGGTCCGGGTTCCAGAGACGCTGCTGAGGAAAGACAAGGCCGGCAACATCCTCAAGGACGCCGCAGGTCATCCGGTCGTCAATCCGGCAAAGTTCAAGTCGGTAGCCCGCAAGGCGATCCGCGAGATCGGCTACGAGCAGGCCGGCTTCCACTGGAAGACGGCGAAGATCGATGTCCTGCTGCACGGCCAGTCGCCCGACATCGGCCAGGGCGTCGACAACGCCGCCGACCGCCAGGGCGAGGAAGGTGCCGGCGACCAGGGCATCATGTTCGGCTACGCCTGCCGCGAGACTCCGGACCTGATGCCGGCGCCGATCTACTACAGCCACAAGATTCTCGAGCTCCTGGCCGCCGCGCGCCATGATGGTGACGGCGAGGCCGGCAAGCTCGGGCCGGACGCCAAGAGCCAGGTCACCGTGCGCTATGTCGACGGCAAGGCCGCGGAAGCGACGCAGATCGTGCTGTCGACCCAGCATCTCGATGCGACCTGGGATTCCAAGAAGGTCCGCAAGGTCGTCGAGCCCTATATCCGCGAGGCGCTGGGCGATCTCAAGATCGCCGAGGACTGCAACTGGTACATCAATCCGACCGGCAAGTTCGTCATCGGCGGTCCGGATGGTGACGCCGGCCTTACCGGGCGCAAGATCATCGTCGACACCTATGGTGGCGCGGCGCCGCATGGCGGCGGCGCCTTCTCCGGCAAGGACACCACCAAGGTCGACCGCTCGGCAGCCTATGCGGCGCGCTACCTCGCCAAGAACGTGGTCGCCGCCAAGCTCGCCGACCGCTGCACCATCCAGCTGTCGTACGCCATCGGCGTCGCCCAGCCGCTGTCGGTCTATGTCGACCTGCACGGCACCGGCAAGGTCGACGAGGCAAGGCTGGAGGACGCGCTGCGCTCGGTCATGGACCTGTCGCCCTCCGGCATCCGCCGCCACCTCGACCTCAACCGGCCAATCTACGCGAAAACCTCGTCCTATGGCCATTTCGGCCGCAAGGCCGGCCGCGACGGTTCCTTCTCCTGGGAGAAGACCGATCTCGCCAAGGCGCTGAAGGATGCGGTCGCCGCCTGACGGCGACTGCAAACCTGTCCATGGATACAAAAGACAGGCCGAGCCGCGCGACCGAAGCTTTCTTCGGCCGCCGGCGCGGCAAGACCATCCGTCCGCAGCAGGCCGCGGCGCTGGAAAGCGGTTTTCAGACCTATCGGCTTGATCTGGCGGCCGAGCCGCCAGCCGAGTTGCGCCAGCTGTTTGCCGCCGATGTTTCCGCTATTCAGCTTGAAATCGGTTTCGGCGGTGGCGAGCACCTGCTGCATCGCGCGACGGCGGCCCCGCAAACCGGCTTTATCGGCGTCGAGCCGTTCGTCAACGGCATGGCCAAGCTGATGATGGCGGTCAGGGAAAAGCCGCTGGCCAATCTCAGGGTCTATGACGACGACGCCACACGGCTGCTCGACTGGCTGCCGCCAGCTTCGCTGGACGGCATCGACCTGCTGTATCCTGATCCCTGGCCGAAGAAGAAGCACTGGAAGCGGCGCTTTGTCGGTCCGGTCAATCTCGACCGTTTCGCCCGGGTGCTGAAGCCGAGCGGAAGATTCCGTTTTGCCTCCGACATCGACACTTATGTGAATTGGACACTGTTGCACTGCCGGGCGCACGGCGCCTTCACATGGCAGGCGCGGGACGCGGCCGACTGGCATCGGCCTTACGATGCCTGGCCAGGCACGCGCTATGAGGCCAAGGCCCTGCGTGAGGGCCGGCAGCCCGCCTATCTGACTTTCGTCAGAACATAGGCCCGGCGCGATACGGCTAACCGCGCCAGGGGCAGTTGCATCAGAAGCGCCCGATCTTTCAGAAGCGACCCATCCTGTCGAAGGCGGCCGGGTCCATTCCAAGTTTGCGCAGATCGTTGGTGCGAGGCCTGCGGCCGGCCTCGACGGCGCGCGACGCGGCAACGGCGCTGCCGAATGTGGTGAAGATGTCGCCGATGGCGGAAAACAGCTTGCGGCTACCCATGATTTTCAACCTTTCGCGCGCCACCGCGCGCAATTTCTCTTGTTGTGCGATGCAACATAGATAGGCGTGGCGCGCCAGCGATCACAGAGGCGTTACCG
>NZ_RZOT01000680.1:0-2711 GCF_003999085.1 Mesorhizobium sp. M4A.F.Ca.ET.090.04.2.1 | reverse complement strand
CGGCATCGACCTGTCAAACCTGGCGCTCGTTGCCGGCGCCCTGTCGCTCGGTATCGGCTTCGGCCTGCAAAATGTGGTGTCGAACTTCGTCTCCGGCCTGATCCTGCTTGCCGAGCGTCCGTTCAAGGTCGGCGACTGGATCGTCGCCGGCGACACCACCGGAACGGTCAAGAAGATCAGCGTGCGCGCCACCGAGATCGAGACCTTCCAGCGGCAGTCGGTGATCCTGCCCAACTCGACCCTGATCAACAATGCGGTCGGCAACTGGACGCACCGCAACAAGCTCGGCCGCGTCGACATCAAGGTCGGCGTCGCCTATGGCAGCGACGTCAAGCGGGTGCATGCGCTTTTGCTCGAAATCGCGCGCAGCCATCCGCTGGTGCTGAAGAACCCCGAGCCGTTCGTACTGTTCGCCAATTTCGGCGCCGCCGCGCTCGAATTCGAGATCCGCGTGTTCCTCGCCGACATCCTGAACGGCAACATCGTGCAGAACGACATCCGCTTTGCCATCTTCGATGAGTTCAACAGCGAGCATATCGAGATACCCTCGACGCCACGCGCCGTGGTTGAGACGACAAAGCCCGAGGCGTGGCCGATCGACGACGACAAGATGGAGGCCGACTTCGCCGAGAAGGAGCAAGCGGAAGCCGAAGCCGCGGTTGAAAAGGCGCGCCTGGCAAAGTCCAGGCGCAAGGGCAGCAAACCTGATCCGGACTGAGGCGGCACACCACGGAATCGTGCCTGTGTCCGGCAAAAGCCAATTGCGGCATGAATGCGGCATTCAGTTGCGGTTCAGCTTCGATCTCATATAAGCTCGCATGCAAAGGGCGAGAATGCCTTGCAAATGCAACAAGAAGGCGGTGTGGAAACACCGGTATTGCAAATGTGGAAGTCTGTCGTCGCCGCCATCGCTTTTCTAGCCGTGGGCGGGTCGGCTTTCGCCGCCAGCGCGGTCAACAAGGACGCCGAGACCCGGACGCTGATCGTGACCGAGGGCGGCGGCAAGACGGAGCTGGCGCTGGCCGCCGGCGAAACCGTGGAATTCTGCCCGAATGGCTGTTTCGTCACCTTGCCGAATGGTGACCTCGAAGCCCTGACCGGCTCGGAAACGGTCGAGATTTCGGGTGGCGTCGCCCGCATCAAGTAAAACCGGGCAGCATCTCTCGCGAAGGCCGGGCAAACTGCCCGGCCTTTTATTGTTTCCGGTAGCGGTTGTTTAACACTGACCGGGGAAATACCACCGCACAGCCTGGCCGCAACCTGACGTTTTAACGTTCGCTGCGTCATCTCCCGCTATATCCGACCCGAAGCCGCCGAACAGGGCGCGAAGGAATCAGGCAGGGCAGGGAATCATGGACGCGCGGTCGGACAGGAACGCAATTCCGCTTGCGGTCGATCTCGACGGCACGCTGATTGCGACCGACCTCCTTTGGGAAGGCTTGTTCATCCTTCTCAAGAAGAATCCGCTCTATGTCTTCCTGGTGCCGTTCTGGCTGGCCGGCGGGCCGGCCAGACTCAAGCAGGAGATCGCTGCCCGCATCGATATCGATCCGGCTTCGCTGCCTTACCGCGAGGCGCTGCTCGATCGGCTCCGCACCGAGCATCGGGAAGGTCGCGAGATCGTGCTGGCGACCGGCACGCCGCGCAAGTTCGCCGAGGCGATCGCCTCGCATCTGGGCATTTTCGACCGCGTGCTGGCGACCGATGGTCCGCACAACATGACCTCAGGCAGGAAACGCGACTCGCTGGTCGCCGCCTATGGCGACGGCGGCTTCGACTATGCGGGCAACAGCCGGCACGATCTCCAGGTTTTCGACGCAGCGCGCAGCGCGATCGTGGTGGCGCCCGACCGCCATGCCGCGCGCTGGCAGGCCGGGCATGGCGCCGAAACGGTTGCGGTGCCGAAGCCGACATTGAAGACATTCGTCAAGATGCTGCGCGTGCATCAATGGCTGAAGAATGCGCTGATCGCGGTGCCGATGGTGCTGTCGCACGAGTACTTCAACATCGACATGATCTGGGAATGCGTGCTGGCGTTCATCTCCTTCAGCGCCGTGGCTTCCGCCATCTACATCCTCAACGACTTCTTCGACCTCGCGCTCGACCGCAAACACCCGACCAAGCGCTATCGCCCCTTCGCCACCGGCGCGCTCACTATCCCCTTCGGCTTCGGCGCGATGATGGCGCTGATCGCCGTCGGCATCGCCGCCGGGCTTTTGCTGCCGATCGAATTCCTCGGCGTGCTGGGCGGCTACATGGTTGTCACCACAGCCTATTCGCTGTCGTTCAAGCGCATGCTCCTGGTCGATGTGCTGACGCTGGCCGGGCTCTATACGATCCGGGTGCTGGCAGGTGCCGCGGCGACGGGCGTCGACGTCTCCTTCTGGCTGCTCGCCTTCTCGATCTTCTTCTTCCTGTCGCTGGCGCTGGTGAAGCGCTTCGTCGAATTGCGCACCACTGCCATTCCTGCCGGCGAGCGCATCGCCGGCCGCGGCTACCGCACCGAAGACCAGGAGATCGTGGCCCAGGCCGGCATGGCCTCCGCCTTCTCCTCGGCCCTGGTGCTCGCGCTCTACATGGACAGCGTCGCGGTGCGCGAGCTCTATTCGCATCCATGGGTGATGTGGCCGCTGGCGCCGATGGCGACAACGATCTGGCTGCGCCAGTCGCGGATGATGAAGACGACAGGATCGTCGTGCATCTCGTCGCGG
>NZ_RZOT01000067.1:0-15540 GCF_003999085.1 Mesorhizobium sp. M4A.F.Ca.ET.090.04.2.1 | reverse complement strand
AAACAGTGAAGGCCGAATTCGACAAGGTCTACAGGGGCACCGGCATCAGCGCCTATTGATCGGCGCCTGGCTTGCAGCAGCAGGCGGCCCGCTGTTCGGCGGGCCGCTATCGCGTTTGCGGATCGCTGAAACGGAAAGAAAGATGAACCAGCATGTCACGGCCGAACTGGCCGATCCGGCGCACGGCCCTCCGGCGGATCGGGAAGATGTCGTCCGCCTCGTCGACCTGAAACGCCGCTTCGGTGTGACGCCGGCGCTCGACGGCGTCTCGCTGACGGTGCGCAAGGGCGAGATATTGGGCATCATCGGCCGCAGCGGCGCCGGCAAGTCGACGCTGATCCGCTGCCTGAACGGGCTGGAGCGCCCGGATACCGGCGCGGTGTTCATCGAGGGCCGCGAGATCGGCCGGCTCGGCGAGCGCGCACTGCAGCCGCTGCGCCGCCGCATCGGCATGATCTTCCAGCATTTCAACCTGCTTTCGGCCAAGACCGTCGAGGACAATGTCGCGCTGCCGCTCAAGATCGAGGGCCGGCCCCGGGCCGAGCGTCTGGCGCGCGCGACTGAACTGCTGGAACTCGTCGGCCTGTCGGAGAAAGCAAAAGCCTATCCGGCCGCGCTGTCGGGCGGCCAGAAGCAGCGTGTCGGCCTTGCCAGGGCGCTTGCCGCGCGCCCCGCGCTGTTGTTGTCCGACGAGGCGACCTCGGCGCTCGATCCGGAGACGACGCGATCGATCCTCGCTTTGCTCAAGGACATCAACCGGCGGCTCGGCCTCACCATCCTGCTCATCACCCACGAGATGGAGGTGATCCGCTCGATCGCCGACCGCGTCGCGGTGATCGATGCCGGGCGGATCGTCGAGGAAGGCCCTGTCTGGTCGGTCTTCGCCGGTCCGAGGTCCGAGATCACCAGGAGCCTGCTCGGCGGCATCCGGCCGCAACTGCCTGATGAGATCGCCAGCCGGATGGCTGCGGGCATTGGCGTGGAGACGATCCTGAGGATCGATGTCGCCGGCGAGGCCGCGCGCGGTCCGCTCCTGTCGGACCTTGCAACCGCTGTGCCGGGACCGTTTCGCCTCGTCCATGGCGGTATCGATCATGTCCAGCAGCAGCCTGTCGGCACTTTGTTCCTCGCGGTGCCCGGCAACGATGCCGATCGACTACCGAAACTGATCGCGTTCCTGGAGGCCCGCCAGGCGCGGGTGGAGGTGCTTGGCCATGTCGCCGGTTCTGTTTGAGCTTCTCCTCCGTTCGACCTGGGAAACGGTGCTGATGACCGGAGCCTCCGGCCTCATCTCGCTGGTCTTCGGCCTGCCGCTCGGCCTGGCGCTGGTCGCCACCGATCGCGGCGGCATCGCCGAAAGCCTGTGGGTAAACCGCGCCCTCGCTGCGGTCATCAACGGCTTCCGCTCCGTTCCCTTCATCATCCTGCTCGTCGCCTTGATCCCGGTCACGCGGCTGATCGTCGGCACCTCGATCGGCACCTGGGCGGCTATCGTGCCGCTGTCTATCGCCGCCACGCCCTACTACGCGCGCATCGCCGAAGTGTCGCTGCGCGAGGTGGACCACGGACTGATCGAGGCTGCGCGCGCCATGGGCGGCAACCGCTGGACGATCATCCGCGAGGTGCTGGTGCCGGAGGCGCTGCCGAGCATCGTCGCCGGCTTCACGGTGACCCTGGTGACGCTGGTCGGCGCCTCGGCCATGGCCGGCGCCATCGGCGCCGGCGGGCTTGGCGATCTCGCCATCCGCTACGGCTACCAGCGCTTCGAGACCAGCGTCATGGTCGCCGTGGTCATCGTCCTGATCGTCCTTGTCTGCGGCATCCAGTGGGTGGGCGACCGGCTGGTCGCCAGGCTGGATCGACGCTGATGATGGGAGGGCCGGAAGTTCTTTGCCCGCCGACAGCGGAATGCAGCGCCGGCTTTGCGTCATTCACGCCGAGATTGGATCGTGCGTTGCTTGGGCCAGGGCCGCGCGCATGGCATCGTGGGGGCGGGGTCGCATAGTGCCGCGAAAGGAGCCTGACCATGGCCCGAATTATCCCCGTGCTCGATCTCGACCGCCTCGACCAGGGCGCATCGGAACTGCGGACGTTTCTGTTCGACCTGCGCACTGCCGCCCGCGACGTCGGCTTCTTCTATCTCTCCGGCCACGGCATATCGGCTTCTGAAATCTCCGACGTGCTCGATGCCTCGCGGCGGTTCTTCGCCTTGCCGGAGGCCGACAAGCTGGCGATCGAAATGGTCAAATCCTCGCAGTTCCGCGGCTATACGCGCGCCGGCGGCGAGCTGACCAAGGGCAAGGCCGACTGGCGCGAGCAGCTCGACATCGGAGTCGAGCGGCCGACGATCGCGCAGGGGCCAGGCGTTCCGGCCTGGACGCGGCTGCAGGGGCCGAACCAGTGGCCGCACGCCCTGCCGGAGCTGAAACCGGCGCTGCTTGCCTGGCAGAGCAAGGCGACCGAGGTGGCGATCCGCCTTCTCAAGGCGTTCGCGCTCTCGCTCGACCAGCCGGAAGACGCCTTCGATGCGATCTATCGCGACGAACCCAACCATCGCATGAAGATCGTGCGCTACCCCGGCCGCGACGCCACCGGCGACGACCAGGGCGTCGGCGCCCACAAGGATGGCGGCTTCCTGACCCTGCTGCTGCAGGACGTGAACAAGGGGCTGCAAGTCGAGTACAGTGGCAATTGGGTGAATGTCGACCCGATCCCGCAGACGCTGGTGGTCAACATCGGCGAATTGCTCGAACTGGCCTCGAACGGCTATCTGCGTGCAACGGTCCATCGCGTGGTTACGCCGCCGTCCGGTGTCGAGCGCATTTCCGTGCCGTTCTTCTTCAGCGCCCGGCTTGACGCGACGATCCCGCTGCTCGACCTGCCCGAGGACCTGGCGGCGGAGGCGCGCGGTCCCGCAAGCGATCCCGACAATCCGCTGTTCCGCGACGTCGGAACCAATGTGCTGAAGAGCCGCCTGCGTTCCCACCCGGATGTGGCGCGCCGGCACTATGCCGATCTCCTGGAGACGGCAGCGGCTGGCTGAGGCCGCGGTCCTGCTTGCGCGATATTTTTTCGCGCTTCGGCTCATATTTGGAATTCTGTTCGTCGCAAACATGCCCAACAAAGCCCACATACGGCACATCGTTCGGCGTTCTCCTCCCATTGCGCCGGACGGTGTTCCCCTCTGAAGGTTTGACCTTCATTTTTGGCCGGGCCGCATTCGCGCCCGGCCTTTTTCTTTGCTGATGGGTTCTGTCAGGCGAAGGCGAGGCGGATGGTTCCGTACGGGCCGAAATCGGCGGCTATCTGGTCGCCGTGCCGGCATTCCACCGGCCGGATGAAGGAGCCAGACAGCACCACTTCTCCGGCGGAGATGCGCATGCCGTACTGATGCAGACGGTTGGCCAGCCAGGCGATTCCTTTCGCCGGATGGTCGAGCACGCCGGCGCCAAGCCCGGTCTCCTCGACCTCGCCATTGCGCGACACGATGGCGCCGATCCAGCGCAGGTCCGCCTCGCGCGGCCCGGCCGAGCGGTCGCCGACGACGATGCCGGCATTGGCGGCATTGTCGGAGATCGTGTCGAAGAAGGTGCGTATCTTGCCGCTTTCCTTGTTCATCCGCTCGATGCGGGTGTCGAGGATCTCGAGCGCGGGCGTGATGTAGTCGGTGGCGTCGAAGACGTTGTCGATCGAAATGTCGGCGCCGGCGAGTGGCGCCTTCATGACGAAAGCGATCTCCGCCTCGATGCGCGGCTGGATGAAGCGGCCGGCCGGAACCGTGCCGCCTTCCTCGAAAAACATGTCGTCGAACAGAATGCCGGAATCCGGGATGTCGATGCTGAGCGCCGATTGCATCGCCTTGGAGGTCAGGCCGATCTTCCAGCCCTTGATCGCCAGCCCCGACGCGACCTTCCGCTTCACCAGCGCCGCCTGCACCCGGTAGGCGTCGTCCATCGTCGCCTGCGGAAAGTCGAGGCTGAGCAGCCGGATCTGCCGGCGCTCGCGCTCGGCCTCGTACAGCCTCGCCGCGGCATCCTCGACCTGCGCTTCGGTCATCATCGGCCAGCTCCCTCGTCGACCACGCCGTTGCTGAGCAGGCCGATACCTTCCGCCTCGACCTCGATCACGTCGCCCGGCTTCAGCCAGATCGGCGGCTCGAAGCGGGCGCCGGCGCCGGTCGGCGTGCCGGTGACGATGATGTCGCCGGGCACCAGCGTGGTGAAGGTGGAGATGTAGGCGATGATCTTGCGGAAGGAAAAGATCATGCGGCCGGTGCGGTCCTGCTGGCGGACCTCGCCATTGACGCGGGTGGTGAGCGAGATGTCGGCGATCTGTGCCTCGTCGGTGAACGGCACCAGCCACGGGCCGATCGAACCGGAACGGTCGAAATTCTTGCCTTGCGTGACGTTGAACTTGGCGTGGCGCACCCAGTCGCGGAGCGTGCCTTCGTTGCACAGCGACAGCGCCGCGATGTGGCCGAGCGCGTCGGCCTCGGCGATGCGGCGGCCGCCTTTGCCGATGACGATGACGATCTCGCCCTCATAGTCGAGTTGCGGCGATTCCGGCGGCCGCACCAGCGACGCGCCGTGGCCGACGAAGGAACGCGGGAAGCGGATGAACAATGACGGATTCGAGGGCGCCGCCTGCCCGTCCTTGTACTCCTCGTTGCGGTCCGGATAGTTGACGCCGACGCAGATGATCTTTTCCGGGGAGGGGATCGGGATTTCATAGGCGATGTCCTCGACGTTGAAGTCGGGCGCGAAGGTGTCTGCCTCCTCGGCCAGCCGCAGCAAGGCGCCGGCCTCGATCACTTCGCGCAGCGTCGGCCATTGGCCGTGCCGCGCCGAAAGGTCGACGACGCCCTTGCCGGTGATCGCGCCATAGCGCGTCCTGCCGCCGACGGTGAAAGTGGCGAGGCGCGCCGCGCTCATGCTGAAACTCCACGGTCATCGCTGCTGGCCAACCGGAAGCGTCGAGCTCTACGGCGCCCCCCTCTGTCCTGCCGGACATCTCCCCCACGAGGGGGGAGATTGGCTGGCCGCGCGGTCGGCACTCTTCTTGCAACGTTGAAAATTGGCGAAGGCAGAGATGACATCCAATCTCCCCCCAAGTGGGGGAGATGTCCGGCAGGACAGAGGGGGGCGTGAAGGAACGCGACCATTGAACTAGGCCCTACGGCGCCACGATCGGCGACGCCGCCAGATCAGACGGACGCGGCTTCACGCCGGCAAACACGCTGCCTTCCTCGAACCAGCTCCTCGGCGCCGGCGCGCCCCATAGCGTCTGGCGCTGCGGATCCTTGAGGTCCCATTTGATCGGCTCCAGATCCGGATCGACCGTCTGGTAGTCCGAGCAATAGATCTCGATGCGGTGGTTGTCGGGATCGCGGATGTAGAGGAAGAAGGCGTTGGAGATGCCGTGCCGGCCGGGGCCGCGCTCGATGTTCCCGACATAGCCGGTGGTCGCCATCAAATCGAGCAGGTCGATGATGTTGAGCGGCGTCGGCACCCAGAAGGCGACGTGGTGCAGGCGCGGGCCGAGGCCGTTGGTGAAGGCGATGTCGTGCACGCCGCCCTTGCGGTGCGTCCAGGCGGCCCACAGTTTCCCGGTTTCCTCATCCTCGGTGTATTCGGTGACGCGGAAGCCGAGCTCGTTGTAGAAGGCCACCGATTGATCGACATTCGGCGAGAAGCAGTTGAAGTGGTCGATGCGCAGCGGCTTCACGCCCTTGTAGAGCGCGTATTTCTGATGGATCGGCGGCAGCCGCTCCATCTTCGAATAGAACTCGAGCGGGATGCCGTGCGGATCGCGGGTGCGGAAGGTGCGCGACTGGTAAGGGCGCTCCACCCACTCCACCGGTAGGCCCTTGCCGTCGAAGAAATGCC
Source organism: Mesorhizobium sp. M4A.F.Ca.ET.090.04.2.1 (assembly GCF_003999085.1). Taxonomy (NCBI): domain Bacteria; kingdom Pseudomonadati; phylum Pseudomonadota; class Alphaproteobacteria; order Hyphomicrobiales; family Phyllobacteriaceae; genus Mesorhizobium; species Mesorhizobium sp. M4A.F.Ca.ET.090.04.2.1. The sequence continues at coordinate 9,655 of NZ_RZOT01000067.1, read as the reverse complement.
CGGCCTTGTCGAGGTCCTCATCGGAAAAGACCTTGAAGCCGAGGTCGCGTGCTTCCGCGACCGCGCCTTTGCGCAGCACGATGCAGTGATGGCCGCGTTCTTCCAGCGCGCGCAGGTAGATCGCGTCCTTGGTCTCGTCGGTCACCTGCAGGCCGAGCGTGTCGACATAGAACGCGCGGGACTTCGCCAGATCGGTGACGGCGAGCTCGACATGCGAAAGCCGAATGATATTGAAAGCCGGGTAGAGGTTGGGTTGGGGCAGGGGCATCTTTGGATCTCCGGTCAGCCGCCGAGCTTCTGGATGGAATGCGGCGCCGTGGCGAACGCGATGTTCTTGGTTTCCATGTAGAAATCGAATGACCAGTCGCCGCCGTCGCGGCCGATCCCCGAACTTTTCACGCCGCCGAACGGCGTCGGCAAATGCCGCACATTCTCGGAGTTCACCCAGATCATGCCGGCCTCGAGCGCGTCGGTGAAGCGGAAGGCGCGCGTGACGTCGGAGGTCCAGAGGTACCCGGTCAGGCCGTATTGGGTGTCGTTGGCCAGAGCCAGCGCCTCGGCCTCGTCCTTGAACGAGATCGCGGTCAGCACCGGCCCGAAGATCTCTTCCTGGGCGATGCGCATCTTGTTGGTGGCGCCGACAAACAGCGTCGGGCTGACATAGCAGCCGCCGCCCGGGCCGTCGAACTTGCCGCCGCCGGCGGCGACGACCGCGCCTTCCGACTTGCCGATATCGATATAGGACAGGACCTTTTCCTCATGCACCGGATGGATCAGCGGACCGACCACGGTTTCGGGATCGAGCGGATGGCCGACCCTGATGCGCTTGGCCTTCTCCGCGACCAGCGCCGTGAACTTATCGTAGATGCCTTCCTCGACCAGCAGGCGCGACGATGAGGTGCAGCGCTCGCCGTTGAGCGAATAGATCATAAAGATCGCGGCGTCGGCGGCGCGTTCGAGATCGGCGTCGGCGAAGACGATCACCGGGTTCTTGCCGCCAAGCTCGAAATGCACGCGCTTCAGCGTTTCAGCGCCTTGGCGCATGATCATCGAGCCGGTGCGGCTCTCGCCGACGAAGCCGATCGCCTTGATGTCGGGGTGTTCGGTCAGTGCGCGGCCGGCGTCTTCGCCGAAGCCGTTGACGAGGTTCCACACGCCCTTGGGCAGGCCGGCCTCCTCGGCGATCTCGACAAGCAGGCGCGCGGTCAGCGGCGACAGTTCCGCCGGCTTGTGGACGATGGTGCAGCCGGCGGCAAGCGCCGGCGCGATCTTCCAGGTCGACAGCATGAACGGCGTGTTCCACGGCGTGATCACGCCGACGGGACCGATCGGCGCCCGCGTCGTCATGTTGACCTGGTTCGGCGCGCGGATCGTCTGGCCGTCGCGGGCTTCCGGCGCGCGGTCGCCATAGAAGCGGAAGTTCTCGGCGCCACGCAATGCCGCCTTGGCCATGAACTTCAGCGACTGGCCGGTGTCCATGCACTCGACGAAGGCGATCTCCTCGGCGCGCGCGACGATGGCGTCGGCGATTTTGTGCAGCAGCTTCTTGCGGGCATCGCCCGATATCGCCGCCCATTCCTTGAAGGCGGCCTTCGCCGCCCTGGCGGCTCGGTCGATGTCGGCGGGCTTGCCGCGCGCCACCGTGGCGATCGGCTTCAGGTCGATCGGCGAGATCGTCTCATAGGTCGAGCCGTCGGCGGAGGGCACCGCCTCGCCGCCGATCTGGTTGAGCACGCCATGCTTCCTGAAGCGTTCCAGATAAGCCTCGGCCTTGCGCAGATTGTCGTCCAGTGCCGCCATGGGTCTTTCCTGTTCTCTAGCGCTCAGTCACTTGCCACGCAGCCGCGGGTGGATGGCGTTTTTCTTCCAGCTGAGTTCGGCGTCGATCTCGCGGATCTCCAGCGACAGCGCGAAATGCGGCGTCGCGAACAGCGTCGCCAGATGCTCGGACACTGCGGCAAAGATCGCTTCGCCGGCGCTCTTCTTTTCCGCCGCGCTGCGGCCCTTGCCGATACGGAAGTTCATGTCGATGAACCCGTTCTCGGGCAGGCGGTCGGCAATCGCATAGACCTCGGCGCGGAAGGCGCGCACCCGGACTGCACCTTGTTCGAACAGGCCGGTTTCGAGGATGGTCCGCGAGACCAGCTCGCAAAGCGCGCCCATGTCGACCTTCGCGTCGAGATTCGCCGAATATTCGATCGCCATATGGGGCAAAGGTTTCCTCCACCTTTTAATTAACATGTGAATTACATCTTGACGATCGAATGTCAAGCGTCGTTCTCTGTGTCCCGGCGGCGGGATTGCCGCTCCCGGTAAAATCGCGGATATAGCTGCGATCGGGGTGCTAATATTTACCGCGACTCGTACTGGATTGGATTTTTCGGAGACCTGATTTTGCTACCACCGAGCACTCGTCGCTCCCTGCCGATGGCTCTGCTTCGCGCTCGCGAGGTGATCATGGCGCATTTCCGGCCGATGCTTGCCCGCCACGACATCACCGAGCAGCAATGGCGCGTGCTGCGGGTTCTTGCCGAGACTGGGCCGCTGGAGGCCACCGAACTCGCCAACCGCGCCTCCATCCTGCCGCCAAGCCTGACCCGCATCATCAAGGCGATGGAGGAACGTGAGTTCATCACCCGCAACAAGGTCAAGGATGACGGCCGCCGCGCGCTGCTCGCCATCAGCCCGGCTGGTCTGGCGCTGATCGAGGACCTGACGCCCGAGCGCATCGCCATCTACGACGCGATCGAGAAGCGCTACGGCGCCGCCGAGCATGAGCGGCTGCTGGATATGCTGGAAAGCCTCATCCAGTCGGAGTCGACGGAACAGGGCTGAGTTTCGCGCGAGCGCCCCCTCATCCGGCCGCTTCGCGGCCACCTTCTCCCCGCTGGGGAGAAGAGACAAGCGCTGGCGCTGGCGATCTCCTCTCCCCTTGGGGAGAGGTCGGATTGCCCCGAATTGCCCTTCGCAATTCCGGTTGGCAATCCGGGTGAGGGGGCGCCGCTCCTCACCCCCCGAAACTGCCGACCGCGCTCGGCTGCATGTAGTTGCGGCCGACATAGAGCAGCGCCGCCTTGTCGCTGCCGTGGCGGATGTCGACGACGCGGCCGAACATCACATTGTGCGTGCCGACCTTGTTCACCGCGCCGATCTCGCAGTCGAAGCTGACGATGGCGTCGAGCAGCGCCGGCATGCCGGACGGCATAGTCTGCCAGCGCGCCGCATTGTAGCGCTCGGCCATGTCGCGGATCGCGCCGCCGAACTTTCCCGCCAAATGCATGTGCGACTGGGTCAGCACGTTGACGCAGAAGCGCTGGTTGGCGAGGAACAGGCCGGTCTGCGCCGAGCGCTCGTTCATGCAAACCAGCAGCGTCGGCGGATCGTCCGAAACGCTGCACATGGCGGTGGCGGTGAAGCCGCCGCGCCCGGCCGGGCCGTCCGTGGTGACGATGTTGACCGGCGCACAGACCCGCGCCATGGCGTCACGGAATTCCAGCCTCGAGACCTGCGCCTCCATGGCCGGCCTCCTCAGCTCGCCGCAGCTGAAAGCGGCGGCAGCCAGGTGTCGCCGGTCCAGCCCTTCTCGTCATAGTCGGCCATGCATTGGTCGACCAGCTCCTCCATCTGCTTCAGCCGGCCGCCGCGCTCGGCGCCCTTCAGCACCTGCAGCCGCACCTCTTCCGGCGCACCGGCATAGTTGAGCTCGTAGAGCGCGTGGCGGCCACCGAATTCGGTGCCGGTCGCGTCCCACAACAGCTTCATGATCTTGATGCGCTCGACATGGCCCATGTCGTTGGAGCCGCGCACATATTGCGCGAGGTAGCGGTCGATCTCCGGATTGTCGAAATCCCTGGCCGAGGACGGCAGGTAGATCAGCCCCGAGGCGATCACCCGGCGCACCGTGTCGATGACGCGCGGATAGGCCTCCGACATGAAGGTGCGGTAGGAGAGGGCCGCCTCGAGATTGGGCAGCACCGCGCCGCTGGCCCACGGGATCGGGTTGTGTGCCATGGCGTTGGAAAAGCTCCAGAACATGTGGCGCAGCGCGATCACCTCGCCGAGTGCTGCCTGGTTGCCGCGGAAGGCATCGCCGCCTGTAGCGCGCAGCGCCTTGGCGAGCAGGCCGCAGAGGAAGTCGAGCTTGACGGCGAAGCGCGTGCAGCCCTGGAAGCAGTAGCCGTGCATGAAGCCCGACGCCGGATGGAAGGACAGGATCTTCTGCGCGTCGCGCAGCACCAGCACGTCCTCCCAAGGGATGAAGACGTTGTCCAGCACCAGGATCGCGTCGTTCTCGTCGAAGCGCGACGACAAGGGATAGTCGAAAGGCTGGCCGGTCGTGTTCGCCGTCTGCTCATAGGAGACGCGGCAGAACATCTTTATCCCCGGCGCGTTCATCGGCACGATGAACATCACTGACAGCGATGGGTCCTCGGTGACCGTCGCCGAGCTTTGCGCCAGGAAATTGTAGTGGGTCAGCGCCGACGACGTCGCCACCACCTTGGCGCCCGACACCCAGATGCCGGCATCGTTCTCCTTGGTGATGTGCACGAACACGTCCTTCACGGCCTCGGCCGGCTTGTGGCGGTCGATCGGCGGATTGACGATGGCGTGGTTCATAAACAGGACCGCTTCCTGGGCGCGTTTGTGCCAGGCGAGCGCATTGTCCTTGAACGGGCCGTACCATTCGGCATTGGCGCCGAGCGTGTTCATCAGCGCCGCCTTGTAATCGGGCGTGCGCCCCATCCAGCCATAGGACATGCGCGACCAGTCGGCGATCGCGGTCTGCTGCTGGGCAAGCTCGGCGGCGGAATGGGCGACGCGGAAATATTTATGCGTATAGCCGCCCGAGCCGGTATCGGTCGGCGCGGTCAGCGCCGCCTGCCGGTTGGGGTCGTGCAAGGCGTCATAGAGGCGGGCCAGCGAACGCGCCGAATTGCGCATCGCCGGATGGCTGGTGACATCGGCGACCCGCTCGCCATTGATATACACCTCGCGCCCGTCGCGCAGGCTCGCGAGATATTCGGCGCCTGTGAACGGCCGTTTCGTGTCGGCCTGGAAATCTTCCGATCGCATCATGATCCTCCCTTTGATTGGTGGAGAGTAGCCGCAAGCCGCGCGATGGTTTATGGACGAAAGCGATAAATCACTTGGACTTTTTCGGGCCGCCATGAGCCAGACCGCCATTCCCGAATTCTTCGTCTACGGCGAGCCGGCACGGGCGCTCGACGTCGGTTTCCTGCATGTCGAGACGGTGCAGGCGCGCGCTTCCGTGCATCGCGGCCAGGTTCTGGCGCACAAACATCCGCAAATGGCGCAGATCACCTTCTGGACGGGTGGCAGCGGCACCTATCGGATCGAGGACAAGACCTGGAGTTTTTCCGCTCCCACCGTGAGCTTCATGCCGAGCGGCGTGGTCCATGGCTTCGACATCGAACCAGGCACCGATGCCATCGTCGTCTCGGTCGCCGATGCGGCGCTCGCATCCATCGCCGAGCAGTCCGCGCTGCCGCTCGACCAGCCGGTTTTCGTCACGGGGCGCGGCGAGGGCGCGCTGTGGGAGAGGTTGGGTAATACGGTCAGGATGATCCAGGCGGAATATGCCGACAGGCTGCCCGGCGTGGAAAGAATCCTGCCGCCGCTGATCGCGGTGGCGCTGTCCGGCATCGCCCGCCTCGATGCGCAATCGCAAGCGGTGACGGTGCCGGCGGCGGTGGCGCTCGGCGGCCGGCTGCGGCGCCTGATCGACCGCCATTTTCGCGACGACTGGCCGGTCGAGCGCTATGTCGAGGAACTCGGCACCACCCGCCACCTGCTCGACAAGGCCGCGCGCCAGGTGCTGGGCGCAGGCGTGCGGCAGGCTATCGGCGACCGGCGCTTGATCGAAGCCAAGCGCCTGCTGCTCTTCACCATACGCACGGTCGAGGACATCGCCTACGAGACCGGCTTCAACGACCCCGCCTATTTCTCGCGCTTCTTTCGGCAGGGGGTTGGCTTGCCGCCGGCGACGTGGCGGAGACAAAGAGTGAGTAGTGAGTAGTAGGTAGTAAACGGAGCGAGGATTGAACAAATGTTCGAGCCGAAATTCTACTCATACTCACTACTCACTACTCACTACTCACTTACTCACGCCGCAGCAGACAACCCGGCATCCAGCGCCTCGCCGATCTTCGCCACATCGGCCGCCGAGATGACCAGCGGCGGCGACAGGATGACGGTGTTGCCGGAGACGCGCAGCATGACGCCGGCCTGGTAGGCGGCATCGGCCACCACGGCCAATGTCTTCTTGTCGGCCGGCTTCTTGGCGGCGCGGTCCGAGACGAGCTCTAGCGCCGCCATCAGGCCCTGGTAGCGGACATCGCCGACCAAAGCGTGCTTCGCCTTCAGCGCTTCCAGAACCTTGCCGAGCTCGACGCCGCGCGCCGCCGCGTTCTCGTTGACGGCAAGCCGTTTTGTCTCGGCGAGCGCCGCCAGCCCGGCCGCGCAGCCGACCGGATGGCCGGAATAGGTGTAGCCGTGGCCGATGGCACCGAAGCTCGTCTTGTCGGCCTCGAACGCGTCGGCGACCTTGGCGCCGATCAGAGTCGCGCCGAGCGGGAAGTAGCCGGACGTGATCGCCTTGGCGATGGTCATGAAATCGGGCTTCACGCCGGAGAGCCGTGAGCCGGACCACGCACCGGTGCGGCCGAAGCCGGTCACCACCTCGTCTGCGATCAGAAGGATGTCGTGACGGTCGCAGATCGCCCGCACCAGCGGCATGAAACTTTCATGCGGAACGATTACGCCGCCGGCGCCGAGCACCGGCTCCAAGATGAAGGCGGCGATGGTGTCGGCGCCCTGGAAGGCGATCTCGTCCTCGATCGCCCGGGCGCAGAGCTTGGCCAGCTTCGCCGGGTCGGTCTCGTCGAACGGGTTGCGGTAGGTCCATGGCGCCGGGGTGTGGAAGACGCCGGGCAAGAGCGGCTCGTAGTTGCGGCGGAAATTGGCGTTGCCGTTGACCGAGGCGCCGCCGAAATGCGTGCCGTGATAGCCCTTCTTCAGCGCCAGGAACTTCGTCCGGTCGCCCTGGCCGCGGATCTTCCAATATTGGCGCGCGAGCCGCAGCGCCGTCTCGACCGAATCCGATCCGCCCGAGGTGAAGAAGGCACGCACCATGCCCTCCGGGGCGAACCAGTCGGTGAGCTCGTAGGCAAGCTCGATCGACGGTCCTGTCGAGGTGCCGCGAAAGCCGGAATAATAGGGGAGCGCATCGAGCTGCGCGGCCATCGCCTTCTTGATCGGGTCGCAGCTGTAACCGAGGTTGACGTTCCACAAGCCGCCGACCGCATCGAGTACGGTGCGGCCGTCGGCATCGGTCACCGAGACGCCGTCGCCCTTCATGATGATCTTCGGCGGCGTCGCCCGCATCTCGGCCGGATGCGCCATCGGATGCCAGATCGGCTTGGCGTTGTTCTCGGTGAGGAAGTTGATGTCACGCATCGGTGGGAACTCCGGTTTCCAATTGGGGGAGGGCGAGGCCGAAATGGCCGAGCGCCTCGGCATAGCTTCGCGCCGGCTGGGCGACGTCGAAATGCACGGTCAGCATGCCGGCGGCGGTGGCGCCGTCGATGTTGCGCTGCTGGTCGTCGACGAAGACGCATTCGCCAAGCGGCAGCTCCAGCGCCTCGCCGACCATCGCATAGGCCAGGCGATCGGGCTTGAGGACGTTGGTATAAGTCGCGTCGACTATGGCCTCGAACAGCGAGAGCAGCGGCAGCCGCTGGCGGAACTGCGTGCCGTAGAACAGGTCGAGCTCGTTGGAGAGGATGGCCAGCCTGATGCCGGCCGCGTGCGCCGTCCGGATCGCCCGTTCTGCCTCGGGCCGGATTACGGCCTGCGGGTCGGCGCCGCGCGCCCGCTGCACGAAGGTCGACATGTCGCGCCAGTCCTCGCCGACCAGCTGGCCGACCTCCCGCGTGCGCGTCCTCCAGTAGTCGCGCTCGCTGATCTCGTCCGCCTGCATGGCCCGCCACAAAGGATCGGAGGCCGGGTCGAACGGGCCGCGCCAGGCAAGCGTGCCCGGCGCCAGACCCAGCGCGCGCTCAGTCAGCGCATGCGTCTCGAACAGCGTGCGGGTGACTACGCCGCCGAAATCGAGCACCATCGCCTTTGGCAGCGACCCGCTCATGCGGCTTGCCTGCGGCCCGGCGGTACTATGCCGTCGGCGACCCAGCGGTCGAAGATCTCCAGCGCCTTGGCGCAGAAGGCGGCGTCATTGATGTGTCCGGCGATCTCGTGCAGCTCGGCATTGGCAGGCACGCTGGCACGCATCTCCTCGACGAAGGCCGACAGCGCCTCTGGGTCATGCAGCGGCTCGCCTTCCTGGTCCCATTGCTGGATGCCGCCGGCGGGCAGGATGAAGGCGGTCGGGCCGGTCGCCGCGGCGAGCTTCTCCCCGATGGCGCGCGCGATCTCCTTGCGGGTCGAGGCGTCCGAGGTCACCGAGGCGAGCAGCCGGTTGTGCGCATGGTAGGGCCGCTCGATGAAACGCGAGGGCACCGTTTGCCAGGTCGGGAAATCCACCATGTCGACGGCGCCGGGCGCGACGATCTGCGGGATGCCCTGCCGGCCCGCATTCTCCAGCCGGTCGGTGCCGGAATTCACCACCGAGCCGGTGAGCTGGTTGGCGAGTTCCTGCAGGCTGAAATCCATCACCGCGACAAAACCCTTTTGCGCCGCGATCGCCTCCAGCGCCCGTCCGCCCATGCCGGTGGTGTGGAAGACGATCACCTCGTAGCCGCGCTTTTCCAGCTCCGGCTTCAGCCTCACCATATAGTGCAGGCAGCTTTTGCCGAGCGAGCTCATGCCGATCCGCGGCTTTGCCGCGTCCGGCTTGACGACGGCCTGCGCGGCACCCACCACCGCGCCGCAGGCCTGCGACAGCACCGCCTTGCAGGCGCTGTTGAGGCCATAGAGCCCGCCGGCCCAAAGGATCATCATCAGGTCTGTGGCGATCCGCTCGGGCGGCAGAAGATGCGAATAGGCGATCGTCGAGACGACGAATTTCGGCACGCCGAGCGGCAGCGCCAGCGCCACGTCGAGCGCAAGGTCGGTGCCCATCGAGCCGCCGAGCGCGATGACGCCGTCGATCTCGCTTTTGTCGTGGAGCGCGCGCGCCAGCCGCGAGGCGCCGAGCGCCATCAGCGTCATCGCCGAATTCTCGTCGCCGCTGGCGATGATCGCCTCGATCGTCGTGTCGGCGGCCTTTGCCACCGCGTGCCTGTCATAGGCCGGCCGGTAGGGCGGGTCGCCGAGCACGCTGACGTCCATCATCACGGCGACGCCGCCGACCGCCTCGATGCGCTCGCGCATGAACAGAAGCTCGTCGGCTTTGGTGTCGCCGGTGCCGATAACCAGGATACGGCGTGTCTCCTCCACAGTCGGTTCTCCCTGCAATGTCGTTGTTGTCATGCCCGCTTGCGGCCCGGCAGCCTGCCGAAAAGCCGCTCGCTGATGCCGCGCGCCGCCGCGGCGACGCTGGCGCCGTGACGCTCGATGTCGCCCTTCTGGATCCGCACCCTTGGTGCCGCGACCGCGACGGTGCCGATGGCGAAACCGTCGGCGCCGAGGATCGGTGCCGCGACGCTGAGCACGCCTTCCTCATAGCCTTGCGAGCCGG
>NZ_RZOT01000679.1:0-2723 GCF_003999085.1 Mesorhizobium sp. M4A.F.Ca.ET.090.04.2.1 | reverse complement strand
GGCTGTCGAAGCTCGGCATCGCTGGTCCCCTCCCGCCGGGCGAAGCCCAAGCTCGTCAATTGGTAGAGCAAAGCGGGAGCGGTGGGAACAGGAAGGGAGGGGATTTCAGCCGGCTATTCAGCTTTGCCGCAGTAAGCCTCGAGCCGGTACCCGTCAGGGTCTATGACGAAGGCGGCATAGTAGTTTTCACCATAAGCGGCGCGCAAGCCAGGCGGGCCATTGTCCCTGCCGCCCTCACGCAACGCGGCCGCGTGGAAGGCATCGACGCTCTTTCGCGTCGGCGCGGCGAAGCAGAAATGCAGGCCGGACTCCGTGTCCGCCGGCACCGGCCGCGCGGCTTCATTCACCCAGAGCGCCACTGCATTGGCGCCATAGCCGAGCGAGCCGGGCGACTGGCTGAGGCAGCCATAGCCAAGTGGTTGCAGCAAGGCATCGTAGAAGCGCTTCGAGACAGTTGTGTCGCCAACGCCGAGCGAGATGTGGTCAAGCATCGTTTTCTCCGTTTTTTCATTAGGGTAGCCGATCAGCCTCAAGTCGTGCGGCGGGCGAGGAATTCGACCTCGAGCCGCCAGGTGGCGCCGCCGTCATGCGAGCGCTCGCCGAGCCAACGGAACGAATTCTCGGTGATGCGCGAAAAGCTCCAACGCACCGACGCGCCGGAGCCATCGGCGCCGACCTGCACGATCGTCTCGCCCTCGGCGCGGCCGAGCTGCCGGCTGTAGTATTGGTTGCGCGGATCGCTCCAGAAGATGTGCCAGGCATCGACCCCGGGATCGTAGACGCGCAGGGTCGTACCGTAGAACGTCCACGCGCCGAGAGATGTCTGTACACCAGTATTGCGCGCGGGCAGGATCCACACGTCCTGGATCGCCTTGCCCTCCAGAACCCAGCCGAAATGCACCTCGCCACGCCCGGTAAGAACCGTGCCGTCCTCGAGATGGCGGGTGGCGTCGAATGTCCAGGCGCCGACGAAGCGCCCATAGAGCGCCAGCTTTTCGGCTAGGCCGGGGTTGGGCTCGCCGCTGTGCAGGGCCTCAGCGAAGGAACCGATCATGACTACTGCCTCGTTTGTCAGGAGAGCACGACCAATAGAGGCAGGAAAGGGTTCTGCGCTTGGGGAAAATTGCTAACTTTCGGGCGATGACGACGCGTGAGAAGAAAATCGTCTCGGGCCGGGGCTGGCAGGTGTCGGACGTCGTGTGCACCGCCGGCGTCGGCGACAGCCCGTTCGAGGAAGAGCATCGCGGCTTTTGCGTTGCCGCGGTAACCCAGGGCACGTTCCGCTACCGGACACGCGAGGGCACGGCGATGCTTGCGCCCGGCGCGATCCTGCTCGGCAATCCCGGCGCCTGCTATGAGTGCGGGCATGAGCACGGCGCCGGCGACCGCTGCCTCTCCTTCCATTTTTCGCCGACCTATATGGAGCGCATTGTCGCCGACGTGCCCGGCGCCATGCGGCTTGGCTTCGCCGCGCCGCGCCTGCCGCCGTTGCCGGCGCTTGCGCCGCTGCTGGCGGAAGCGGAAGCCGCGCGGGAAACCGGCGACGCCGACGCATTCGAGGAACTCGGCCTGCGCATTGCCGGCGCGGTGGTCAGGACGAGCTCGGATGCCGTTTATGCCGCCCGCGCGCCGAGCCGTCGCGACCAGAAACGGGTCGCCGAGGCGGTGCGGCTGATCGAACTCGAAGCAGACCGCCCGCTGTCGCTCGCCGACCTCGCCAGCAGCGCGGCGACGAGCCCCTATCATTTTTCCTGCGCAGCTTCCGGCAAGTCGCCGGGATGACGCCTTACCAGTTCCTGCTCAAAACCAGGCTGCACAAGGCCGCCGTGCGACTGCGCACCTCCGACACGGCGATCTCGACGATCGCCTTCAACGCCGGTTTCAGCGACCTGTCGACCTTCAACCGCCGCTTCAGGCGCGAGATGGGAGAAGCGCCTGGCGCCTACCGCGCGCGCCGGACTGGCGGCTACTGAGGGCGCCCGCAACGCGGCCACCGGGGCCCGGTTCAGCGTACTTGCGGTCGCTCTCGGTGACGGCGATCGGCGACGAACCAGCCCCGGCGGCGGCGAAACCCACCGTGGCCATATCGTCGCAATCAGCGGTATCCTTTTGAAATTGCCGCCAAAATTGTCCCTGGAAAAGCGCCACGAAGATTGGAGTTTCGGCGCCGCTTCCTATATAAGCAGCGAGTGATTCCCGACTGGATTGTGACCTGATTTGACCGACCAGAAGACACCGCGCGGCGCCGACGGCGGCCCGACCGGCATCGAGCCGATTTCGATCATCGAGGAGATGCAGCGCTCCTATCTCGATTACGCCATGAGCGTGATCGTCAGTCGCGCGCTGCCCGACGTGCGCGACGGTCTGAAGCCGGTGCATCGCCGCATCCTCTATGCTTCGCATGAGAGCGGCTACCACTGGAACCGCAAATATGTGAAATCGGCGCGCCCAGTCGCCGACGTGATGGGTAAGTACCATCCGCATGGCGACGCCTCTATCTATGACGCCCTGGTGCGCATGGCGCAGGACTGGTCGCTGCGCGTGCCGCTGATCGACGGGCAGGGCAATTTCGGCTCGATCGACGGCGATCCGCCGGCGGCGATGCGCTACACCGAGTCGCGGCTGACCAAGGTCGCGCATGAATTGCTGGAGGACATCGACAAGGAAACCGTCGACTTCCAGGACACCTACGACGCGTCGGGCAGCGAGCCGAAGGTTCTGCC
>NZ_RZOT01000678.1:0-2738 GCF_003999085.1 Mesorhizobium sp. M4A.F.Ca.ET.090.04.2.1 | reverse complement strand
AGGCCTTCGCCTTTGCGGCGGCCGCAAGCGCGGCCAGCCGCTTCGCCGCCGTCGGCGGCATTGGCGGCGGGTTCGGCGCGCGCGAGGCCTCGACGAGGAGTTGGTCGCAGGCTGCCTCGGTCTCGCCGATCAGCCGCTGCATGAACTCGTCCTTGGCCAGTCCCGGCGGGATCGGCGGCAGGAAGCGGGCCTTGATGGTGCCGGGATAGCGCAGGAATTTGCGGCGCGGCCAGTAGAGGCCGGCGACGTGGGCGACGGGCACCACCGGGACGCCAAGCTGCGAATAGATCTCGACGATGCCGTATTTGTAGGCCGGCTCGTCGCCCGGAGCGCGGCGCGTGCCTTCGGGGTAGATGATGAGCTGGCGCGGATTGCGGTCCATTTCCGCTCTGGTGGCGGCGACGACCGCCTTCAGCGCCTTGGAGCGACTGCCGCGGTCAACCGGGATCATGCGCATCTTCATGATGTACCAGCCGAAGAAGGGGATCCAGGTCAGCTCCCGCTTCAGGATGTAAAGCGCGTCATCGAGATAAGGGAAAAAGGCGATCGCATCCCAGAAGGACTGATGCTTCGGCGCCAGGATGAAGGACCCTTCGGGCAAGTTCTCGACGCCTGTGATTTCGCTCTTCGTGCCGGCGATCTTGTCGTAGAGCCACATGCAGCTCCGCGACCAGAATTTCGGCACGAACCAGGCCCGGTGACGCGGCGACAGGAAATAGTACGGGGTCCAGAGGATCATCTGGACGACCAGGCTGACATAGAAGACGAAGTTGAACGCCAGCGAGCGGACATAGAGCATGCGGGAAGGGCCCGGTGAGAACGAGTGCGTTGGTTACACCAAGCGCGGGCAAAAAGGAAACGGGCCGAGGTCGGGACAATCCCGATTCCCGAGCCTACCACATTGCCTGCGTGAGACGCTCCTTCAGGCGGGGGGCGGCGAAATCGAGGAAGGCGCGCAGCTTGACCGGCAGCAGGCCCTGGCCGGCATGGACGAGGCTCACCGGCCATGGCGGCGGCTCGAACTCCCGCAGCACGGCCTGCAGCGCGCCGGAACGCACGGCAACCGCGACCTGGTAGGACAGAACCTTGGTCAATCCGACACCGCCGATCGCGGCGTCGATGGCGGCTTCCGCGGTGTTGACGCGAAGCCGGGAGCGGACCGGCACGGCTACCTCGCTCTTGCCGTCGGCGAAGGTCCAGGTGGTGGGGGCTGAGAGGTTCTCGAACGTAATGCAGCTGTGCGCGGCCAAGGCTCCCGGGGTCTGCGGTGTGCCATGCGCGGCAAGATAGGCAGGGCTTGCGCAGACGACACGGCGGATCGCGCCGACACGGATGGCGACAAGGCTGGAGTCGGGCAGGTCACCGATACGCACGGCAAGGTCGATATGCTCGTCGAGCAGATGGGTTATCTGGTCCGACAGCGTCAGCCGGATATCCACCTCGGGATAGGCGGCGAGGAAATCAGTTACCACCGTCAGCACGTGCAGGCGGCCGAAGACGATCGGCGCGGTGACGACCAGTTCGCCCCTGGGCGTGCTGTATTCGCCGGCGGCGGCGCGCTCGGCCTCGCCGACCTCGTCCAGGATGCGGCGGCAGGCAGCGAGGTAGGCCTGCCCGGCATCGGTCGGTGTCAGCCGCCGCGCCGAGCGGTTGAGAAGGCGCGTGTTGAGATGCCGCTCCAATTCCGAAACCTTGCGGCTGACCGTGGCCAGCGGCATGCCTAAATGGCGCGCCGCGGCAGAAAGGCTGCCGGCCTCCACTGCGGCGACGAAAAGCGACATGGCCTCGAGGCGATCCATGGATCTTCCAGGAAATGGAAGGTGCTATTCCAGATATGCCATCTGTATCCGAAATATGGAAGGCTTATGTTTGGGTGCATCACCAGTTTTGGAGGACAGCGCCATATGAACGCCCATGCTTTCGCCAGCGACGTCGCCTTCACGCCGAGCGTCAAGGCGATCCAGGCACGTAAAGGCTCGCGCGAAGCCTATTCCCGCGTCGAGGAGCGCGGCGGCTGGCGGGATGTCATCACGCCCGACCTTGCCGCTTTCATCGCGGCGCAGACCAGCGTCTTCCTGGCGACCGCCAATGGTGAGGGTCAGCCCTACATCCAGCATCGCGGCGGACCGGCCGGCTTCCTCAAGGTGCTCGACGAGAAGACGATCGGCTTCGCCGACTTCACGGGCAACAGGCAATTCATCACCCAGGGCAATCTCGCCGACAATGCGCAAGCTTTCCTGTTCCTGATCGACTATGCCCACCGTCAGCGCATCAAGGTCTGGGGCAGGGCGCGTGTCGTCGAGGGCGACGCCGAACTGACGGCGAGCCTGATGCCGCGAGGCTACAAGGCGCGTCCCGAGCAGGTCATCTTGTTCAACGTCTCGACCTGGGATGCCAATTGCCCGCAGCACATTCCGCAGCGCTTCGAGGCGGCCGACGTGGCAGCGGCGCTGGCCGAACGCGACCGGCGCATCGCGAGCCTCGAACAGGAGGTCGAGCGCCTGCGCGGGGTCGCCGCTACGGGGTAATGCGGGCCGGCGGCTTCTCGCTCTTGACCACGGAGGCTTCCGCCAGGGCGATGCCGTCGGCGGTCTGGCGCAGCGGGACGATGCCGCGCGCCAGCGCGAGCACATATTTGCTGTATTCGGTCAAAAGCACGCGCAACGCTTCCGGCTTGGTCAGCCAGCCGCCATTGCCGAGATTGGTGTTGACCACCGGATAGGGCTCCAGCTTGGCGC
>NZ_RZOT01000677.1:0-2780 GCF_003999085.1 Mesorhizobium sp. M4A.F.Ca.ET.090.04.2.1 | reverse complement strand
GGTCCGGGCGACAACACGCGCAACAAGCCGAAGAACGGGTCTGAGGCCGACAGCTTCAAGCGCTCGGTGACCGTTTGCATGCGCGCCATTGCCGGCGACAAGGATCTCGAGGTCGGTTTCGCCAAGGACCGGCCGGCGCTCGCCGGCAGCCGCGCCCGGCTGCCCGAGCTGCCGAAGAAGGCCTCGAAGGCCGATATCGCCATCACCCGCGGGCTCGGCGATTCCATGGCGCTGAAGCGCGCCTGCCACGATCAGCGCATCCACAACAAGCTGGCGCCGGAGGGCAAGCTGGCGCGCTCGATCTACGACGCGGTCGAGCAGGCCCGTGTCGAGGCGATCGGCAGCCGCGCCATGCAGGGCGTCGCCGACAATATCGGCTCGATGCTGGAGGACCAATACGCCAAGGCCAATCTCGTCGACGTCAAGGACAAGGCCGACGCGCCGCTCGAGGAGGCGGTGGCGCTGATGGTGCGCGAGAAGCTCACCGGCCGCGCCGTGCCCAGGAGCGGCGAGCGCCTGGTCGATCTGTGGCGCCCTTGGGTCGAGGAGAAGGCCAGCGCCGATCTCGACGGCCTGTCGGCCAAACTCGACGACCAGCAGGCTTTTGCCCGCATCGTGCGCGACATGCTGGTCTCCATGGAGATGGCCGAGGAGCTCGGCGACGACCAGGAGAGCGAAGACACCGAGGACAGTGACGACAACGAGCCGCAGGGCGAGGAGCAGAGCGAGGAGGGCGGCGAGGACGATTCCGGCTCGGAGCAGTCGCAGTCCGACGACGCCGAGGCGTCCGACGACGACGAGCAGTCGGCCGAGACGGAAGCGTCCGACGCCACCGCCGACGACCTCTCCGACGAGGACGATTCCGACGCCGAGACGCCCGGCGAGGCGCGGCGTAACGACAATCCCTTCACCAATTTGCCGAAGGAGATCGACTACAAGGTCTTCACCACGGCTTTCGACGAGACGGTCGGCGCCGAGGAATTGTGCGAGGAAGAGGAGCTCGACCGGCTGCGCGCCTTCCTCGACAAGCAGCTCGCCAATCTTTCCGGCGTCGTCGGCAGATTGGCCAACCGGCTGCAACGCCGGCTGATGGCCCAGCAGAACCGCTCGTGGGATTTCGACCTCGAGGAAGGCTATCTCGATCCGTCGCGACTGGTGCGCGTCGTCATCGATCCGATGCAGCCGCTGTCCTTCAAGCAGGAGCGCGACACGAAATTCCGCGACACGGTGGTGTCGCTGGTGCTCGATAATTCGGGCTCGATGCGCGGCCGGCCGATCACCGTCGCCGCCACCTGCGCCGACATCCTGGCGCGCACGCTGGAGCGCTGCGGCGTCTCGGTCGAGATCCTCGGCTTCACCACCCGCGCCTGGAAGGGCGGGCAGGCGCGCGAGAAATGGCTGAAGGACGGCAAGCCGCCGAACCCCGGCCGGCTCAATGATCTGCGCCACATCATCTACAAATCCGCCGACCACCCATGGCGGCGGGCGCGGCGCAATCTCGGCCTGATGATGCGCGAGGGCCTGCTCAAGGAAAACATCGACGGCGAGGCGCTGCTTTGGGCGCATAACCGGCTGATCGGGCGGCCGGAACAGCGCAAGATCCTGATGATGATCTCCGACGGCGCGCCGGTCGACGATTCCACGCTCTCGGTCAATCCCGGCAACTACCTGGAGAGGCACCTGCGCGCGGTCATCGAGCTGATCGAGACGCGCTCGCCGGTCGAGCTATTGGCCATCGGCATCGGCCATGACGTCACCCGCTACTATCGCCGTGCCGTCACCATCGTCGATGCCGAGGAACTGGCCGGCGCCATGACCGAGCAGCTCGCCTCGCTGTTCGGCGAGGAAAGCGCGCGCGAGATGCGGCGCGGCGGCTTGCGGCGCGCCGGATGAAGCTCATGGTGCGGGGCTTGCGGCGAACGGTTCTGGCTGCCTGCGCGCTGGCCGGCATGCTGTCGCCGGCCGTCGCCGCCGGTCTGGCTTCCATCGAGCCGGTCGAGATCTCGGCGCGGCCGATAGGCCAGTTCCGCATTGGCCATGACGACAAGCAGTTCGGGCCGCTGGAATTCGTCGGCGGTCTGGAGATGACCTCGCCGTCGCGCGATTTCGGCGCGCTCTCGGCCTTCCGCTTCCTCAAGCCCGGCGGCGACTTCATCGGCGTCGCCGACACCGGCTTCTGGTTTTTCGGCACGGTCGCACACGATGCCGACAAGCGGCCGTCGGGCATCCAGAATTTCCGCATGCAGCAGATGGTCGACCGGTCGGGACGGCCGATCGAAAAGAAATGGGAGGTCGACGCCGAGGGCCTCGCGGTCAAGGACGGCATCGCCACGGTCGGTTTCGAGCGAAACCAGCGCGTCGCCCAGTTCAGGATCGATCCCGACAAGATGAAGGCGCCGTTCAAGGAGCTCGACTATCTCGTGCCGGCCCGGGAGCTGCGCCAGAACCGCGGCTTCGAGACCGTCACCCATGCCAATCCCTACGGCCAGCACGAAGGCGGGCTGGTCGTGGTGTCGGAAAAGAGCCTGGACAAGGCCGGCAACATCTTCGCGGCGATCATCGAGGGCCCGAACAAGGGCGTCTTCACCGTCAAGCGCAATGGCGATTTCGACATCACCGACGGCGCCTTCCTGCCCGATGGCGATCTTCTGCTGCTCGAGCGCAGCTTCTCGATGGCGGGCGGGGTGAAGATGCGGCTGAGGCGCATCTACGGCGAGAGCGTCGAGAAGGGCGCCGTCGCCGACGGGCCGGTGCTGCTGGAGGCCGACATGGGCTACCAG
>NZ_RZOT01000676.1:0-2785 GCF_003999085.1 Mesorhizobium sp. M4A.F.Ca.ET.090.04.2.1 | reverse complement strand
TCCTGGCGCGCGCCCGTGGCGCGACTTGTCTTAGCGCATAGAAGGCGCCGGCGATCGACAGGGCAAGGGTGACGACGGCTCCGATCATGCCGAGCCGGCCCTGCACCGCGTTCGCCTCGACGGCAATCGGGATCATGTAATCCTGGGTGTCCGTCGCCAGCGCCACGCCCTTGGCGGCGAGCAGCGGCTGCAATTCGGCGAAGCTGGCGGGAAGCTGGGTGTTGGCATCGAGCTGGCGCAGGCCCTTGGCGAGGCTCTTCACCAGGCTGACGTCGAGCGCCTCGCTGGCGACCGCGCTGTCGGCGGTGCGCTCGGGCAAAGCGGCATGGATGTGGCGGTCGAGGTAGATGGAGGAACCGATGTTCCACACGGCAAGCAGCAGGAGGGCCGGCAGGACAGCGAGCAGGAAGGCCCACCAGCCGTGATAGTGAGCGCGCGAATGCGGCTTCACCGATCCATTGTCCTGCGCGACGGCGCGTTGGCGACCGATGAAGAATGCGACCAGGCCGACGGCGACTACAATGGCAAGTACGAGCATGGACGACATGAACCCACCCCAGGGGAAATCCCTTGTTTGAGCATGATCTTATCCGAACCAGAGGTCAGCGAAGCAAAAACCGGTCCCCACTTTTCGCTGACGCGGTGCTTCGGTTCGGGATCATGCTCCGGTCGCTACCGCCGCTGCGGCAGGCGAAGAGATCGGGGCGCGGGCAAACCCGCGCCCCGGTCCGCAAGCTTGATTACATGGTCTTTCCGGCGGCGAACGCGTCGCGCTGCGCCTGACGCTCGGCATCGGGAGCCGAAACCAGGCCGTACTCGGCGAGCGGGCTTTCCGGGCCGATCATCTGGTCGTCGAGGAAGAACTCGACATATTCCTTCAGGCCCGGAACGACGCCGAGATGCGCCTTCTTGACGTAGAAGAACAGCGGGCGCGAAACCGGATACTTGCCGCTGGCGATGGTCTCGGTCGAAGGCGTGACGCCTTCCACGGTGGCGACCTTCAGCTTGTCGGCATTGTTTTCGTAGAAGGCGAGGCCGAACACGCCGACGCCGGTCTTGTTGGAGTCGATGCGGGCGAGCGTCTCGGTGTAGTCGCCGTCGATGTCGACAGCCTTGCCGTCCTTGCGGATGGCGATGCAGGTCTTGCCGACTTCCTTGTCGTCGCTGATGCCGGTGGCCTTGATGGCGGCCTTGTCGCAGCCGGCGTCGAGAAGCTTGGTCTCGAACACCTCGCGGGTGCCGTGCTTTTCACCCGGGATGTAGGCGGCGATGTCCCAGTCGGGGAGCTTCGGGTTGACCTGGTTCCACTTGGTGTTCGGATTGTCGACCAGCTTGCCGTCGACGACGAGCTTGGCGGCGAGCGCCTTGTAGATGTCGGCGGGAGCCAGCGCCCAGTCCGGGCCCTTGACGTCGGTGGCGAAGACGATGCCGTCATAGCCGATGCGGACTTCCTGGATGTCCTTCACGCCGGCGTCGGCGCAGGACTTGATCTCGTCCTTCTTGATCGGACGCGAGGAGTTGGCGATGTCGATGGTGTCTTCGCCGACGCCCTTGCAGAATTCCTTGATGCCGGCGCCGCTGCCGCCGGACTCGACCACCGGGGTCTTGAACTTGGTGAAGGTTTCGCCGAACTGCTCGGCGACGATCTTGGCATAGGGAAGGACGGTCGACGACCCGGCAACCTGGATCTGGTCGCGCGCGGCGGCGAAGCCGGACGACGCGGCGAGCGCAAGCGCAGCGGCCGACGCCGTGAGAAGGAATTTGTTCATGTGGCCTGCTCCTGTTCGGAAGATGGTCTCTCGGCACCGCTGTCCATTGGCGCCCGGTGAGGCCAATAGCTTCCGATTATTACAGTTGCATGACAGTTTCGTGTCAGCCCGGTAACGTCTCACTGGTCTGGCGGAAACGGCTGGCCGCCAGCCTCCGCGAGGCAAAGGCCGTTTGCCGGAGGGAATCAGGGACTTGCGCGAATTTCGATGACCGCCCCCGCCCTCGGCGGCGCGAGCCGCGGCCGCCGAGAAAAGAAAAGCCGGACGAGAGCGCGTTGCCCCTGGCCAGAGCGCATCATGGCCGAGCCATCGCCGAAAACAGGTCCGTTGGGGTAGATTCGACGCTGTTTCATGCCGGCGGTCGCTGCTCCCGCCCGTAACCGAAGGAGCGAATCCGATGCCGCCATTGTTCCGGCTCGACGCCCACAAGGGTATGGTGCGATCGCACCATACCCTTGCGACATCCCTTCGGTTCCCGGTGTGCTTTGCACAAATTGGACGCGACGGCGCCGGCCCGCAGGAGATAATCGGCCCTTCGCCTCGGCAGGCCTAGCCGGCGTTTCTCTGGACCTGGGCGCCCGTGCCGAGCCAGCGCTCGAGCTTCTCGAGCAGCGCCCTCGGGCTGATCGGCTTGGGCAGGTAGTCGTCCATGCCGGCCTCCAGGCAGCGCTCGCGGTCGCCCTTCAGCGCATGCGCGGTGACGCCGACGATCGGCACATGCATGCCGCTCTCCTCCTCGAGCCGGCGGATGACGGCCGTCGCCTCCAGCCCGTTCATCTCCGGCATCGACACGTCCATCAGGATCATGCGCGGATTGAGCCGGCCGTAGGCGTCGAGCGCCTTGCGGCCATTGCCGACGATCTCGAAGCCGTAGCCGGTCTCGCCGAGGATCTGCGTGAACACCATCTGGTTCACCTCATTGTCCTCGGCGACGAGGATGTCGAGCCCGCGTTCGGCGCTTGCCGGCCGGGCGCGCGCACGAACCGGCGGCGGCTGCAGCAGGGCCCGTTCCGACG
>NZ_RZOT01000675.1:0-2794 GCF_003999085.1 Mesorhizobium sp. M4A.F.Ca.ET.090.04.2.1 | reverse complement strand
CGACGGCGCGATCGCGTTCGACACCTGCTTGACGTAGAAGCTGGCCTTGTGGCGGGTGTGCTCGTCGAGCCCCTCGGCATGCTCGACCAGATCGCCTGCCCAGCGCGAGGTGACGAGATAGGCCTGCTTGAGGAAATCGAAGAAGGCGTTGCGGCCCCATTCCGGGTCCTGGAAGCGCTTGTCGCCGCGTTCGGGCTTGACGGCGTCGTCCGGCGCCTCGGCATTCGGGCTGACGCGCTGGATGGCGTTTGCCCACACCGTCATGTAGCCGGCGAAGAGCCGCGTCTGCGCTTCCAACGCGCGCTGCGGATCGGAGAGCCAGTATTCGCTGAGCTTAGAGAAGGTCTTGACCATGTCGACCACCGGCTCGGCGACATGGTCGCGCACCTCCCCCTTCTCGCGCGGCTCGGCCCAGGCGGAAGCCGCCTTGCCGGCCTGCTCGATCATACGCGCCATGTTCAACGCGAAGCGTTCAGGGTCCTTGACCAGATATTGCTCGACCGTCGAAGGTCCGCCATCTTCCGCTTTGTCCGAATCGGGCGCTTTGGACATGGTTCGCGGGGTTCCTCCCGGGGCGTTTTCTTGACATATTATCATGGGACATCTGACCGGGTCCAACACGCTCTAACCCGGCTGCCAGGAAAACAATATGACGATTAATATTGGCAAGACGGTTTTTTCGGCAAGCGCACGCATTTGCCGCATGGCCGCGGCGATGGCCTTGCTGTCTGCCGGTCTGGCGGCGGGCGGCTGCTCGACGAGCAACACCACGAACGCGGCGCCGGTCGCCGGCGTCGAAGGGCCAAAGGACACCGGTTCCTATCCGAACCTCAACATCCCGCCGCAGGTGGCCGCCAAGCAACTCACCAAGGAGGAGACCGACGCCAAGCTTGCCCAGTTGAAGGGCGAGCAGCAGGCGCAACTCGCCAAGAGCGGTGGCGGCGACCAGACCGCAAGCCCGGCGGCGCTCAACTCGCTGGCCAAGAACCATGGCGATCAGGCGCTGAAGCAGATCGAGACGAAATGCGATCCCGCCCTCGACCCTAGCTGCAATTAGGGATATATCGCGCGCCGAAACCACCTTTGAATGTCTGGAACTGACATGGAAGAATTTCACAAGGTCCGCCGGCTTCCGCCTTACGTGTTCGAGCAGGTCAACCGGCTGAAGGCCAGCGCCCGCTCGCGCGGCGCCGACATCATCGACCTTGGCATGGGCAATCCGGACCTGCCGACGCCGAAGGCCATCGTCGACAAATTGTGCGAAGTGGTGCGCGATCCGCGCACGCATCGCTATTCCTCGTCGCGCGGCATTCCGGGCCTGCGACGCGCCCAGGCGGCGTACTATCAGCGCCGCTTCGGCGTGAAGCTCAACCCCGATACGCAGGTGGTGGCAACCCTCGGCTCGAAGGAAGGCTTCGCCAACATGGCGCAGGCGATCACCGCGCCCGGCGACGTCATCCTGTGCCCGAATCCGACCTATCCGATCCACGCTTTCGGCTTCATCATGTCGGGCGGCGTCATCCGCTCGCTGCAGGTGGAGCCCGACGACGGCTTCATCCCGGCGGTCGAGCGCGGCATCCGCCACTCGATCCCGAAGCCGCTGGCGCTGATCCTCAACTATCCGTCGAACCCGACGGCGCTGGTCGCCTCGCTCGATTTCTACAAGGACGTCGTCGCCTTCGCCAAGAAGAACGACATCATCATCCTGTCCGACCTCGCCTATTCGGAGATCTATTTCGACGGCAACCCGCCGCCCTCGGTGCTGCAGGTGCCGGGCGCGATCGACGTCTGCGTCGAGTTCACATCGATGTCGAAGACCTTCTCCATGCCCGGCTGGCGCATGGGCTTCGCCGTCGGCAACGAGCGGCTGATCTCGGCGCTGACGCGCGTCAAGTCCTATCTCGACTATGGCGCGTTCACGCCGATCCAGGTGGCGGCGGCGCATGCGCTCAATGGCGATGGCGCCGACATTGCCGAAGTGCGCGAGGTCTACCACAAGCGCCGCGACGTGATGGTCGATTCCTTCAGCCGCGCCGGCTGGAACATACCGGCGCCGGCGGCCTCGATGTTCGCCTGGGCGCCGATCCCGGAACAGTTTCGTCATCTCGGCTCGCTCGAATTCTCCAAGCTCTTGATCGAGCACGCCGACGTAGCGGTGGCGCCGGGCGTCGGCTTCGGCGAGCATGGCGACGATTTCGTGCGCGTGGCGCTGGTCGAGAACGAGCACCGCATCCGCCAGGCGGCCCGCAACATCAAGCGCTTCCTGGCGTCCACCGCCAAGCAGCCCAACAATGTGGTGCCGCTCTCCGCGCACCGCTGAGTTCGCCTGACATCACCGATCGAATTTTTGAGGGGCATCGCCGGACATGGCTGAAGCGTTGCGTGTTGGAATTGCCGGCCTCGGCACGGTCGGCGCCTCGGTGGCGCGCGTGTTGCGCGACAAGGCGGCCGAGCTCACCCGCCAGTGCGGCCGCGACATCGTCGTGGCAGCCGTCTCGGCCCGCGATCCCAAGCGCGACCGCGGCGTCGACCTTGGCGGCGCGCAATGGTTCGACGATGCGGTCAAGATGGCGGAGGCGGCCGATATCGACGTCTTTGTCGAACTGATCGGCGGCGACGAGGGACCCGCGCGAGCCTCGGTGAAAGCGGCACTCGAGGCCGGCCGCCATGTGGTGACCGCCAATAAGGCGTTGCTGGCCAAGCATGGCGTGCAGCTGGCCGAGATCGCCGAGAAGAAGGGTGTGCTTTTGAATTACGAGGCCGCGGTGGCCGGTGGCATCCCCGTCATCAAGAC
>NZ_RZOT01000674.1:0-2794 GCF_003999085.1 Mesorhizobium sp. M4A.F.Ca.ET.090.04.2.1 | reverse complement strand
CGTGAGGGCCGGGTCGACCTCGTCGGCGCCATCGACAGTGAGGTCGAGCTCCGGCGTCTCTTCGAGCGTCGACAGCGGCACGCCGAGCTCGCGGCAAAGTGCTGCGGTGCGCTCCGAGGTCGGCACGCCGATGACGCATAGCCCGGTGGCGACCTTCTCGGCGAGCAGGCGCACGAACTCCTCGGCCGTCGAGCCGGTGCCGATGCCAAGCCGCATGCCGTCGGTGACATGGCCAAGGGCGGCCCGCGCGGCTTCGACCTTCAGTTGCCTCGCATCCATGATTGCACGTCGTCCCCGGGAAAGGCTGATCTGGGCGCTCCTAGCATTTTTGCCCGCCCGGTCAAAGGCCGCGCTCTGCTTGTGCTCAAAGCCGGTGGATTGGCCAAGCTGGCTTGCCTGATCGGGGCACAGGGGTTATCGCCACGGGCGACGCAACCGCACAGGACCGCCCATGACCAGACCGATCATCGTGTTCGACCTCGACGGGACGCTCGTCGACACGGCGCCGGATCTGCTCGACAGCCTGAACCACAGCCTCGCCGCCAGCGAACTCGCGGCGGTCGACGAGGCAGGTTTCAGGCGCTTCGTCGGCCATGGCGGGCGGGTGATGATCGAGCGGGCGCATGCCGCGCAGCAGCGGGCGCTGGCGGCGGAGGAGCACGATCGGCTGCTAAGACTGTTCCTCGACCACTACACGCTCAACATTCCCGGCAAGTCGCGCCCCTACCCCGGCGTCGTCGAAGCGCTCGACCGCTTCAAGGACGCCGACTTCCTGCTCGCGGTCTGCACCAACAAATACGAGGCGAACTCGGTGGCGCTGATCGACGCGCTCGGTCTGGCGCGGTATTTCGCCGCGATCGCCGGCCAAGATACGTTTGCCTTCCGCAAACCCGACCCGCGCCATCTCACTGAAACCATCAGGCTGGCCGGCGGCGATCCGCAGCGCGCGCTGATGGTTGGCGATTCGCAGACCGATATCGACACCGCCAAGGCCGCCGGCATTCCGGTGGTGGCGGTCGATTTCGGCTATACCGATCGCCATGTCAGGGAATTCGAGCCGTCGGCCGTGATCTCGCATTTCGATGCGCTCACCCTCGGCCTGGCCGAGCGGCTGATCGACGCCGCGCGCTGAGCAAAAAGGGGGGCCGTACCAGCCCGCCGATCCCGCAAATACGATCCTTGCAGCATGAGCGTCACATCGCCTTGACTTCGGCAGCCTGCCTCCCTTATATCGCGGCTCGCTTGGCCTTCGGGCAACGAGCGGGCGATTAGCTCAGCGGGAGAGCACACCCTTCACACGGGTGGGGTCGCAGGTTCAATCCCTGCATCGCCCACCATTCCCCTGCCGCCTCAAATTGCGATCCGCATGATCCAGGCAGGATCTTTTCTCTCTCAAATTGGTGAAGCCTCATACTCATCGTGGCACGGTTGAATGCTGGGGCTTTGACGCCGTCCTCTGTTGCCGTAAACTTCAGCGAGGGTGGCAATCGGGACATCAACATGGCTTTCGCCAGCGCGAACGACAGGAACGACCTGCCGCGCCTTGCGCGGATCGATCCAGGTCAGTTCGATCTTCTGTTCAGCGGTTGCAAGGTCGAGCGCTATGCGGCCGGCCAGCATCTGTTCGTCCAGGAGGATTCCGCCGATCGCATCTACGGCGTGATGAGCGGCTCGGTGGAAATCTCGATCTACTCGCCGGGCGGCCAGAAGCTGGTGGCCAATATCGAGCTGTCGCGTAGCCTGGTCGGCGAGATCGGCGCGCTCGACGGGCGCCCGCGCACGGCAACCGCCATCTGCCTCACGGCTTGCGAGCTGGTCTCGCTCAGCCGCACGCAACTCTTTGACCGTATTGAGAAAAACCCGTCGCTGGCGCGCGCCATGATCGACTTGCTGTGCGCACGGCTGCGCTGGGTCAGCGGCGAGCTTGGCGACCAGGCCTTCTTCGGCATCGAGGCCCGGCTGGCGAAACGTCTGGTGTTCCTGGGCGGGGTCATGGCTGATGGGGCCGGCTGGATACCGATATCGCAATCGGAGCTGGGCGAGTTCCTCGGCGCGACGCGCGAGTCGGTCAACAAGACGCTGAACGACTGGCGCAGCCGCCGGATCATCGAGATCAAGCGAGGTGGCCTGCGCATAACCGACGCCAGGGCGCTCGCTACCATTGCCGAATCGCAGGACGACGACTGAGGGCGTCATTCGGCGATGCGTCACCCGAATCAGAGCCGCGAGATCAGATAGCGCAGCGCGGATTTGCTCGGCATGAAGAAATAGCCACCTCCCCGCGTGGTGACGAATTGCGGTATTCCCTTCAGGACCGTGACGCCTTCCCAGGACGGGATGGTGAACCTGCCATCGTCGGTGCGCGAACCGATCGTCGGATCCTTTTCACCGACCAGCCCCTGGAACGAGGTCGATGAGACCCAGGTCTGCTGCATGAATTCGTACTGGCGCTCGATGTCGGCGTTGAGGCACATGAAGAGCAGGCCCTTCTCGACCTTCGCGCCCTTCCGGTCCTGCTTCTGGTAGGAACGGCCGACGCGGATGATGCGGTGGCGCTTGCCGATCTGGATCTGCGTCTCGCGGTCTTCGCCAAGCGAGTCGCGCGGATTGGAGCGGCGTATGTGAGCGCCAAGCGGGCAACGATGCCCCTGCGGGTCCTCGACGCCGAGGGTGAAATCATTGTCGACGCCGCGTCCGGGGCGGCCGTCTGGGTTGCGCACCAGCGAACTGCCGTCCGGCCACCGGCCGAGCATCTTGGCGGCCACCCAGCGCGGCGTGATCGCCGGATTGCCGG
>NZ_RZOT01000673.1:0-2811 GCF_003999085.1 Mesorhizobium sp. M4A.F.Ca.ET.090.04.2.1 | reverse complement strand
GTCGGCGGCGCGCCGCTCAACGAGGAGTTCGGCAAGGCTGTCGGCGCCGACGCCTACTGCCGCGACGCGGCGGTCGCGGTCGAGACCGCCAAGGACTTCATGAAGCGCAAGCACAATGTGCGGGCTTCGGCCTGAGCCCAGCCGCTTGGCAACGACCAATGAAAAAAGCCGCGCCTTGCAGCGCGGCTTTTTTGTTCCCAGATTCTGGAAGACCGTGGATTAGGGATTCTTGACCGTGTCCTCGACGGCATTGGCGGTCGATTTGACGTCCTTGCCGACCCCGCGGATCGTATTGGCGCAGGCCGAAAGGGCGAGCGCGCAGGCAAGAATGGCGACGGGGCCAAGGCGCGACAGTTTCATGGACGGTGTCTCCCTCGTTCTGTAGATTCGAAGATAACGCAACCAAGTCGGTTTGGCTGGTTCTATGAGTGCCGTGCGAAAAGCGCAACCCGATCAAGGCGAAAGGCTGCTCGTCATCGCCTGCGGGATGATTGCGCGCGAAGTTCTGGCCGTCAAGCAGCAGCTCGGGCTCGATCATCTCGACCTGACCTGCCTGCCGGCGGAGTTCCATTTCTATCCCGACCGCATCCCGCCGGCCATGGACAACGCGATCGAAAAGGCCAAGGCCGAGGGCTACCGGCACATCTTCGTCGGCTATGCCGACTGCGGCACCGGCGGCATGCTCGATCGCATCTGCGAGAAGCACGGCGTCGAGCGCATGGCCGGCCCGCACTGCTTCGCCTTCTACCAGGGCATGGACGCCTACGCGAAGGTCGCCGACGACGACATGATGTCGTTCTACATGACCGATTTCCTCTGCCGCCAGTTCGATGCCTTCTTCATGAAGCCGCTGGGCCTCGACAAGCATCCGGAGCTGATCAAGGACTATTTCGGCAATTACAAGAAGCTGGTCTATATCGCCCAGACCGACGACCCGGAACTCGACAAGGTCGCCGAGAAGGCGGCAGCTCTGCTGGGACTTGCCTATGAACGCCGCCCGACCGGCTATGGCGATCTGACGACGGAACTGGCCGAAGCCGCCGCTTTCGGCTGACCTGCTAGTCAAGAGGGGGAATTCGATGCGTTTCCGGGCTTTGCTTCTGTCTGTGAGTCTGGGTGTCTGCCTGATCGTGCCGGCTCACGCCGATGGGGAGGTGCAGAAGCTGATCAC
The DNA here is from genome assembly GCF_003999085.1 of Mesorhizobium sp. M4A.F.Ca.ET.090.04.2.1. Lineage (NCBI taxonomy): Bacteria > Pseudomonadati > Pseudomonadota > Alphaproteobacteria > Hyphomicrobiales > Phyllobacteriaceae > Mesorhizobium > Mesorhizobium sp. M4A.F.Ca.ET.090.04.2.1. The sequence continues at coordinate 1,640 of NZ_RZOT01000673.1, read as the reverse complement.
CGCCGCCGACAAGGCGCGGCTCGGCAAATATGGCGAGACGCGCAAGGCGGCCCTCGAAGAGGCGAAGGCCGGCGATCCGGCCGAGGTCAAGCAGTTGGATAGCCTGCTCGCCAAGCCGCTGGTCGCTTTCTCAGACAAGGACCTAACCGGCAACTGGAAGTGCCGCACCATCAAGGCCGGCGGCTTGAGCCCGCTCGTCATCTACGGCTGGTTCAAATGCAAGGTGAGCGATGACGGCTCCGGCTGGAGGCTGGAAAAGGTAAGCGGCTCGCAGCGCACCAAGGGCCGCTTCTTCGACGACAGCGAAAAACGCGCCATCTATCTCGGCTCCTTCACCGTCAACGAAGATCCGGCCAAGCCCTATGGCAGCGGCCCGCAAAGCGACCAGGTCGGCTATGCCTTCCGCAACAGCGCCAGCGAATGGCGCATTGAATTCCCGGCGCCCTACTACGAATCGAAGCTCGACATCATGGAATTCAAGCGCTGATTCCTTCCGCCGATCGGGCCGTCACCAAGGATTAACCCGGCCAGCCTAGCATGCCGCGCGTTTGCGCAGGCCGCTCCCATCCGGGCGCGCCGGGCGCTCCGACACCAGGTGTTCCCTAGGGGCGGCACGAACCATGGCAGCGCCAATGGCAGATCCACGACCGATCGTCGTCGTCACCGAGGGCGGTCCGCACATCTGGGCGATCGTCAACGCCATCGCCGACCGGCTGGGTCCTGTCAGCGTCATCGTCGAAACACCTGAATCCAAAAAGCAATTGCTTCTCGGCCGGGCTCGGCGTCAAGGCTGGATCTCGGCCATCGGGCAACTCGGCACTATGGTGCTGACGCGGCTCGGCAAACGCTTGTTTTCCGGCCATGCGGCACGATTGATCGCCGAGCAGAAACTGGAGACCGAACCCCGGCCCGGCCAGACCAGAATCGACGTCCCCTCGGCCAACGCGCCAGAGTCCCTTCAGGCGATCGCGGACATCAAGCCAGGCGTAGTGCTACTTGCCGGCTGCCGGCTGTTGTCGAGGCAGACGCTGGCGAAGATGCCATGCCCGGTGCTCAACTATCATGCCGGCATCTCACCCAAATATCGGGGCATGAACGGCGGCTACTGGGCGCTGGCCTCGGGCGACACGGGCAATTTCGGCACCACCGTGCATCTGGTCGATGCCGGCGTCGACACCGGCGGCGTGCTGAGGCAGGCCCGCGGCAAGCCTGAACCGGGCGACACCATCTCAAGCTACGCGCTGCGGCAGGCGGCGTTCTCGCGCGACATCTGCGTCGCAGCGGTCGGTGACGCCCTGGCGGACAAGCTCGCCACATTCGATCCCGGCCTGCCCTCGAAACAGTGGTACCATCCGACGATCTGGTACTACCTTTGGACCGGCTTGACGAAGCGCATCTGGTAGCCGGCCGGCCACTCTATTTCACCTTTCTTTTTGCGACCTCCAATAGCGTCGCTTTTGAATGCGCGCGCGTCGTCCCATAACAAGCGGCCCCAATGCGCATGCGGCAATGCTCGCAGCTTCGAGGAGTGAGAAATTTATGGCCGATCTGATCGTCGTCTACTGGCGCGACATCCCCGCCCAGGTCATCGTCAGGAAGGGCCGGCAGAACGCCAAGCGCGAACTGCCGCTGCGCTTCAC
>NZ_RZOT01000672.1:0-2817 GCF_003999085.1 Mesorhizobium sp. M4A.F.Ca.ET.090.04.2.1 | reverse complement strand
GCCGTCGACGGCGCGGTGATCGGTCGACAGCGTCACCGACATGACGTTGGCTATCGTGATCTCGCCGTTCTTGACCACTGCACGCTGCTCGCCGGCGCCGACCGCCAGGATCGTTGCGTGCGGCGGGTTGATGACGGCGGCAAAATCCTTGATGCCGAACATGCCGAGATTGGAGACCGCCGTGGTGCCGCCCTGATATTCCTCCGGCTTCAGCTTGCGGCTGCGGGCGCGGCTGGCCAGATCCTTCATTTCGTTGGAGATGACCGACAGCGTCTTTTCGTCGGCATGGCGGATGATCGGCGTGATGAGCCCGCCCGGGATCGAGACCGCGACGCCGACATCGGCGTGCTTGTGCTTGACCATGGCGCTGTCAGTCCACGAGGCATTGGCGTCCGGCACCGCCATCAGCGCCATCGCCATCGCCTTGATCACCATGTCGTTGACCGAGAGCTTGTAGGCGGGAACCTCGCCCTTTTCGGTCTTCTTCACCGGCGCGGCGGCGTTGAGCTGTGTGCGCAGAGCCAGCAGCGCGTCGAGTTCGCAATCCAGCGTCAGGTAGAAATGCGGGATGGTGCTCTTGGCCTCGACCAGGCGGCGCGCGATGGTCTTGCGCATGTTGTCGTGCGGGACGAGTTCGTAGGAGCCTTCGGCGAACAGCTTCAGCACCTGGTCGTCCGACATTGGCTTCGGCGCTGCCGCCGGAGCTGCCGCCGGAGCACCGGCAGGCGCCTTGGCGGCTGGCGCTGCTTTCGCGCCGCCGCCGGCAATCGCTGCCTCGACATCGGCCTTGACGACGCGGCCATGCGGGCCCGTGCCGGTGACATTAGCCACATCGACGCCGGCATCCTTGGCGATGCGTCGGGCAAGCGGTGACGCGAAGGTGCGCTCGCCGCCAGCGTGGCCATTAGCAACCGCAGCGGGCTCTGCCTTGGCCGGCGCGGGCGCCACGGCGGCTGCCGGCTTCGGCGCTTCCGCCTTCGGGGCCTCGGCTTTCGGAGCCTCGGCTTTGGGCGCGGCACCGCCATCGCCCTTCGCCGCGGCGCCGGCATCCTCGCCTTCGCCGGCAAGAATGGCGATCAGCGCATTGACCTTGACGCCTTCGGTGCCGGCCGGAACGACCAGCTTGGCGACGGTGCCTTCATCGACGGCCTCGACTTCCATCGTCGCCTTGTCGGTCTCGATCTCGGCGATCACGTCGCCCGGCGAGACCTTATCGCCTTCCTTGACCAGCCACTTGGCGAGATTGCCTTCTTCCATCGTTGGCGAGAGCGCCGGCATGGTGATGTTGATGGGCATCGCTCACTCCTGAATGAATTTGAACAGGCCGCGCATGACGGTCAGCGTGGCGACGATAAACACAGGTGGCAAGACCCCGAAATGAAAGCTGCTTTTACTCATTTCGAGGCTCATCATGCCACCGGTTTGATCAACCTGTGCGGAACCAGTTGCGACAATTGCCAGGACAAGCGAAGCGACGCCGCTGAGCACCAGCAAGACCGCATCGAACTTTCCTGTCATCGAGCGCACGAAAAAGGCCACGGCAATGGTAGGGACAATGACGGCGGCCAGAACCCAGAGAGACGGCATCCGCGTTGTTTCCTAGCGATAGGTGACTGCTTTGACCGCCTCGACGACCTCGCCGACATTGGGCAACGCCAGCTTTTCGAGGTTCGCCGCGTAAGGCATCGGCACGTCCTTGCCGGCGATGGTGATGACCGGCGCGTCGAGGAAGTCGAAGGCGCGCTGCGACACCTGGTTGGCGATATGGTCGCCGACCGAGCTCTGCGGGAAACCTTCCTCGACCACGATCAGGCGATTGGTCTTCTTCACCGAAGCGATGATGGTGTCGAAGTCGAGCGGACGGATCGACCTGAGGTCGATGATCTCGGCGTCAATGCCCATGCCGCGTAGTTCAGCCTCGGCCTTCACCGCATAGGTCATGCCGATGCCGAAGGAGACGATGCTAACGTCCTTGCCCGGCTTGTGGATGCGCGCCTTGCCGATCGGCAGCACGAAATCATCGAGTTTCGGCACGTCGAAGGACTGGCCGTAGAGGATCTCGTTCTCCAGGAAGATGACCGGGTTCGGATCGCGGATCGCGGCCTTCAGTAGGCCCTTGGCGTCGGCGGCCGTGTACGGCATCACCACCTTCAGCCCGGGAACATGGCTGTACCAGGCGGCATAGCACTGCGAGTGCTGCGCGGCGACGCGGGCGGCGGCACCGTTCGGCCCACGGAAGACGATCGGCGCGCCCATCTGGCCACCCGACATATAGAGCGTCTTGGCGGCCGAGTTGATGATCTGGTCAATCGCCTGCATGGCGAAGTTGAAGGTCATGAACTCGACGATCGGCTTCAGGCCAGCCATCGCGGCGCCGACGCCGACGCCGGCGAAGCCGTGCTCGGTGATCGGCGTGTCGACGACGCGGCGCGGTCCGAATTCCTGCAGCAGGCCTTGCGTGATCTTGTAGGCGCCCTGGTACTCGGCGACCTCCTCGCCCATGACGAAGACGTCGCCGTCGCGGCGCATTTCCTCCGCCATGGCGTCACGCAGCGCCTCGCGCACCGTGGTCGACACCATCTCGGTGCCGGCCGGGATGTCCGGATCGGCGGCGACTTCCGCTCTCGGCGCCGCCGCGACGGGTGCCGCGGCCTCGCTCTTGGCCGCAACAGGCGCAGGTGCTGCCGCCTCAGGCTTGGCAGGCTCCTCGCCGATGCCTTCGCCGGCCTTGTCGACGTCCTCGCCGTCAACCGCGATCACAGCGATAACGGCGTTGACCTTGACACCTTCGGTACCGGCGGGAGACACGCTCTTGGC
>NZ_RZOT01000671.1:0-2818 GCF_003999085.1 Mesorhizobium sp. M4A.F.Ca.ET.090.04.2.1 | reverse complement strand
GCGAAAAATCGGTTGGGAAAGCAGAGCCGGTTTCCGGTCTCTGCGTGGAAGAGGTGGAGCTGGTCGAGCCGTGGCCTGAGATGCAGCGTGTCACCCGGCTTGAAGTCGTGGCGCTCACGAAACAGCGCCACCATCTCGCTTTCGCCGAAGCGCACAAAGACCAAGGTTTCGGAACCGGTCGGCTCGACCACGGAAATCCTGGCAGCGACGCCGTCGGGGTGGATTTCGAGATGCTCGGGCCGCACGCCATAGACGACGTTTTGGCTATCCTTGGCCGCGCTGCCGGGGGCAAGCGGAAACGCGGTGCCGGATATGTCGACAACGGACTTGTCGCCCTTCCGCACGACGCCCTTCAGAAGGTTCATGGCGGGCGAGCCGATGAAGCCGGCGACGAAGAGATTGGCCGGCCGGTCGAACAGCTGCAGCGGCGCGCCGACCTGCTCGATGCGGCCGTCACGCATCACCACGATCTTGTCGGCCATGGTCATGGCCTCGATCTGGTCGTGCGTGACGTAAATGGTGGTGGTCTTCAGCCGCTGGTGCAGTTCCTTGATCTCGGTGCGCATCTGGACGCGCAGCTTGGCATCGAGGTTGGAGAGCGGCTCGTCGAACAGGAAGACCTGCGGGTTGCGCACGATGGCGCGGCCCATGGCGACGCGCTGGCGCTGGCCGCCCGAGAGCTGACGCGGATAGCGCTTGAGATAGGGCGCGAGATCGAGGATGTCGGCGGCGCGCTTGACCCGCTCGGCGACGATCGCCGGATCGGTCTTGCGCAGCTTCAGCGCGAAAGCCATGTTCTGCTCCACCGTCTTGTGCGGGTAGAGCGCGTAGTTCTGGAACACCATGGCGATGTCGCGCTTCGCCGGCGGCAGATTGTTGACGACGCGCTCGCCGATCGCGATCGTGCCGCCGGAAACGGTCTCCAGCCCGGCCACCATCCTCAACAGCGTGGACTTGCCGCAGCCGGAAGGACCGACCAGCACGACGAACTGGCCGTCGGCGATATCGACGCTGACATCGTGCAGGACCTTGACTGGTCCGAACGCCTTGGCCACATTGGTGATCGCGACTTGAGCCATCATCTCCCCTATCGTTTTCGGTGAAGCTAGCCATTGCCAACGGCAAGGGCAAGTCAGTATATTATAGATAAAAAGCCATTCCTGTTGACAAGGTAATCGATTACGCGAATAGTGGCGAGCGCAAAATCCGATGATCGGTGCTTTGCCGGAAATCGGATCTCCAAGCGACGCAGGGTGGGGTCCCACGTCCCCGTATGGTATAGGAGAAACGCAGACGTTTCGGCGTCCGGTAGGTTGGCACGTCAAATTCACGGCTTTTGTTCTGGGAGGAATGTAGATGAGAGTCGGTCTTTACGAAAAACTGGTCCGCGCGGGTGCCACCCGGCGTGACATTCTCAAGGGCGCGGCCAGCATGGCCGCGATTGCCGCGGCTTCAGGCGCCGGCCTCGGCGCACTGACCCGGCCGGCCGCCGCGGCCGACGATCTGCGCGCGCAGATCCTGCAGATTCCAGGTGTCGGCAAGGGTCAGCCGACGGACGCCGATTTCCAGAAGGTGGGCGAGCTCTGCCTCGAAGCGACCAAGGCCAATGTCAAGGAAGGCGAGTTCGCCGGCGTCGAGCTCACCTTCATGGGCCTCAACAACCAGAACCTGCACAATGTTCTGTTCCGCGGCTTCCTGAAGCCGTGGGAGGCCTATACGGGCGCCAAGATCAGCTGGATCGACCTGGCGCAGGCCGACTACAACGCCCGCCTGCAGCAGTCGATCGCCACCGGCACCGTCGACTTCGACATCATCGAGATGGGCGCGCCCTTCGAAGGCGATGTATGCGGCAAGGGCCTGACCTCCGAAATGCCGGACTGGGTCAAGAAGCAGATCGACTTCGACGACCTGGTCAACTACCTGAAGCCGCCGGTCGGCACCTGGAACGGCAAGCAGTACCGCGTCACCATCGACGGCGACGCGCACAACTTCAACTACCGCACCGACGTGTTCGCCGATGCCGATCTCGCCAAGGCCTGGAAAGAGAGCGGGGCGACGACCGAATGGGGCGTGCCGAAGACCTGGCAGGAAGTGCAAGCCGTCACCAAGTTCCTCAAGGGCAAGCAGTTCAAGGGCCAGGATGTGTATGGCTATCTCGACGCGCCCAAGCCCTGGGGCGGCTTCGGCTTCTACTTCCTCGGCAGCCGCGCCAGCGCCTATGCCAAGCATCCCGACGACAAGGCCTGGCTATTCGATGCCGACACGATGAAGCCGCGCATCAACAATCCGGCCTGGGTGCGGGCGATCCAGGACGTCATCGACGCCCTGCCCTCGGAGCCGCCAGACCAGATCAACGCCGATCCGAACACCACCGGCTTCCAGCAGTTCCTGGCCGGCACCGGGTCGATGATCCCGTGGTGGGGCGACATCGGCTCCAACGTCAAGACCAACGACTCGTCGGTCATCGGCGACGTCACCGGCTTCTCGATCCTGCCCGGCTCGGACGACGTCTACAATTCGAAGACCGGCCAATGGGACAAGCTCGCCAGCGGCCCGAACTACTCGCCCAACTGCGCCTATCTCGGCTGGGGCGTCTATGTCATGGCCCGCGTCGACAGTGATGCGAAGAAGCAGAAGGCGGCATGGTCGGCGGCGGCACATCTCGGCGGCAAGGACCTGTCGCTCTGGTGCGCGGCCTATCCGTCGGGCTTCCAGCCCTACCGCAACAGCCATTTCAACATTCCAGAATGGGTGGCGGCCGGCTACGACGAGGCGTTCATCAGCTCCTACCTCAAGTCCGAGGGTGACAGCTACAATC
>NZ_RZOT01000670.1:0-2837 GCF_003999085.1 Mesorhizobium sp. M4A.F.Ca.ET.090.04.2.1 | reverse complement strand
GGCCATGATGTCGGATGCCGCGACACGCTTCGGCGTCAAATGGCTGTGCGGATCGAACTCTGAGGCGATCACCACCTTCGGACCGACGATGGCGCGCACGCGTTCGAGCAGGTCGCCCTCGCAGTCGTCATAGCCTTGCGCCACCATCGCGCCATGCAGGCCGAGGATGACGGCATCGACCGGCAGCGCTTCCCTGAGCTGGCCGAGGATCTCGTCGCGCAGCGCCTCAAAGGCCTGCCGCTGCACCAGCCCGCCGGGCTCGGCCCAGGTGGCGGTGCCTTCGATGACGGTCAGGCCCTCGCCTGCCGCGCGCCGGCGCAGCGCCACGATCGGTGACGAGCACAGCGTCGGCGTTTCCGGATGCTTGCCCGGCCCGGCATAGAAGGCCATCTCGAACGAGGTCCGGTCGGTCGGCACCGGCGAGTAGGTGTTGGTTTCCGTCGCCAGCGAGGCGGTGAAGATGCGCATGAATGCTCCGTGTAGTCTTTGTCTTTCGCAATTCCGGGCGGAAAACCGCCGCACGCTTTTCCCGGAATTGCTGGAATTGCTATTTGACGGCTCCTAGCGCCAGGGCATCTGCGCCTGTAGCCAGAAGGATTCAGGATTGATGTGACTTTCCTACATTATCCGTGATTTCGCATCAATCAAGCAGATCATTCTGTTGCTTAATTTCATTTCCTTGAGTAGCGTTCCGTCGGAGGAGGAGCGCGCTGTGGTTTCGAAAGCCGAATTCGAGGGCAAGACGGCCGTGGTCACGGGTGCCGGCGGCGGCCTCGGCTCAGCGATCGTGGCGCTGCTCAACGAACGCGGCGCGCGCGTCGTCGGCTGCGATCAGTCGAACGAGGCGCTGGCCAGCCCGCATCTTGCCTCGCGCCATGTCTTCGACCTGCTCGACCGGGTCTCGATCGAGACAGCCATCGCAGCGATCCTCGACAGCGACGGCGTCCCCGACATCCTGATCAACAATGCCGGCTGGACCCGCGCCGAGACGCTTGGCGCGCTGACGGCGGACAGGGTCGCGCATGAGCTCGATCTCAACCTGGCCGGCGTGATGATTTTCGCCGATCCTATTGCCAAGGCGATGGCCAAGCGCGGCGCGGGCAACGTTGTCTTCATCTCCTCGGTCAACGCGATTTCCCATTTCGGCAATCCCGCCTATGCCGCGGCCAAGGCGGGCATCAATGCCTATGCCAAGTCGATCGCCGTCGAGCTCGGCCGCAGCGGCGTGCGCGCCAATGTCGTCTGCCCCGGATCGATCCGCACCGCCGCCTGGGAGCATCGCCTGGCCAAGGACCCCGAAATCCTCGCCAAGCTCAAGCGGCTCTACCCGCTCGGCCGCATCGTCAATGCGTCGGAAGTGGCCGAAACGGTGGCCTTCCTTGCCTCCGACCGCGCATCCGGCGTAACGGGCGTGGTGATGCCGGTCGATGCGGGGCTCACCGCCGGGTGCCTGCCTTTCATCGACGACATATTGGGAGCGTGACCATGACCGATGTCCAGTTCCGCAACCTGTCGAAATCGTTCGGGCTTCACAGCATCCTCGTGGATATCGACCTCGAGATCAAAGCGGCGAGTCCGTCATGCTGGTCGGGCCATCGGGGTGCGGCAAAGTCGACCCTGCTGCGCATGCTGGCCGGCCTGGAAACGATCAGCTCCGGCGATCACGTGATCGGCGGCTTGCCGGTCACCGTCGAGCCGCGCAACACCCATCTGTTCGACAGGACGACGGGCCTGCCCCTATGAAGTCACCCCAGATGAAGACGCCGGCCGACATCGTCACGCGGCTGCAATTGATGTCGCAGGACGGCACTAAGTCGGACCGCCGGCTGGCCGGCCTCGTGCTTTCCGATCTCGATTTCGCTTCCAAGGCGGCGATCTCGGAGATCGCGGCGCGCGTCGGCGTCAGTGAGCCGACGGTAACCCGCTTCTGCCGCAATCTCGGCTGCGAGGGCCTGCGCGATTTCAAGTTCTACCTGGCGCAAGCGATCGCCATCGGCGGGCCGTATCTGTCGCCGGCGCCGCTTAGCCGCGACGCGCGCGAGCAGCGCATCGCATCGGCCATCACCGAAGCGGCGATAGCGGCCATCCAGCGCGCCGGCGAGAACCTCGACATGACGGCGCTGGTCGGCGTCGCCGCGCGCATCGCAACTTCCGGCAATGTCTTGTGCGTCGGCTCCGGCGGCATCTCCTCGATGATGGCGACCGAAATGCAGAACCGGCTGTTCCGGCTGGGCATGCCGGTGCTGGCGCAGATCGACGGGCAGCTGCAGCGCATGTACGCCGCGGTCGCGACGCCCGAGACGACGCTGGTCGCCTTTTCGGTTTCCGGCTATGCGCGATCGGTCATCGAGGCGGTGCAGGTCGCGCAGCAGTATGGCGCCACGACGGTCGCCATCACCGCGCCGGACTCGGCACTGGCCAAGGCCGCCGATACGGTCATCCATCTGCAGTCGTTCGAGGACGGCAACATCTACAAGCCGACATCGTCGCGCTACGCGCTGCTCGCCATCGTCGACATGATCGTGACCTCGGTCGCCGAGACGCGCGGCCCGAAGGTGCTGGAGAACCTGCGCCGCATCAAGCAGAGCGTGAACACGCTGAAGGTCGACGACCCCCGCCTGCCGCTGGGGGATTGAGGGGGCATCTTTCCATGGTCACGTGATGCCGAATGGGGACATTCGGTGAGAACCGAGCCAATCCTGGAATCGTCGCGCCGCCCCTCATCCGCCTGCCGGCACCTTCTCCCCGTAAACGGGGAGAAGAGAGCTGGCCGCGCCCGCAGCGCAATTTTCTGCAACGTTTATGGTTGGCGAAATCGCCGGCGAAGGTGTCCAGCC
>NZ_RZOT01000066.1:0-15614 GCF_003999085.1 Mesorhizobium sp. M4A.F.Ca.ET.090.04.2.1 | reverse complement strand
CGCTTGCGCTGTACACTGGGTCGATGGCCGGTGGATTCCAAGGCTCGCTAAAATGGGTCGACAATTTCGGTATCCAGATCCTGATCTATGTGATGCTGGCCTGGGGGTTGAACATCGTTGTCGGCCTGGCTGGCCTGCTCGATCTCGGCTACGTCGCCTTCTACGCGGTCGGCGCCTACGCCTATGCGCTGCTCGGCACGCATTTCGGCCTGTCGTTCTGGATACTGTTGCCGGCCGCCGGCTGCATGGCCGCCTTCTGGGGTGTCATGCTCGGCTTCCCGGTGCTGCGGCTGCGCGGCGACTATCTGGCGATCGTGACGCTAGCCTTCGGCGAGATCATCCGCCTGGTGCTGATCAACTGGCGTGAGGTGACCAACGGCTCGGCCGGCATTTCCGGCATTCCGAAAGTCTCCTTCTTCGGCCTGATGTCGTTCAACGTCTCGGATCCGAACTACATCGGCAAGGTATTGGACATCGCCGCTTCGAGCGCCTATTACAAAATCTTCCTCTATTACCTGATCCTGCTGCTCTGCCTGCTCACCGCCTTCGTCACCGTGAGGCTGCGCCGCCTGCCGGTCGGCCGCGCCTGGGAAGCGCTGCGCGAGGACGAGATCGCCTGCCGCTCGCTTGGCATCAACACCACCACGACCAAGCTGACCGCGTTTGCCACCGGCGCCATGTTCGGCGGCTTCGCCGGCTCGTTCTTCGCCGCGCGGCAAGGGTTCGTCAGCCCGGAATCCTTCGTCTTCCTGGAATCGGCGATTGTCCTTGCGATCGTCGTGCTCGGCGGCATGGGTTCGCTGGGCGGCATCGCGGTGGCGGCGCTTGTGATGATCGGCGGCACCGAAGCGCTGCGCGAACTCGATTTCCTAAAGCGAATTTTCGGTCCCGATTTCACACCGGAACTCTACCGCATGCTTTTGTTCGGCATGGCCATGGTCATCGTCATGCTTTGGAAGCCGCGCGGCTTCGTCGGCAGTCGCGAGCCGACAGCCTTCCTCAAGGAGCGAAGAGCCGTCTCAGGCTCCTTCACCAAGGAGGGCCACGGCTGATGAACGCGACCCCATCCTCGAACGAGTTCATCCTGCAGGTCGAGCATCTGTCGATGAAGTTCGGCGGCCTCATCGCCATCGGCGACCTGTCCTTCCAGGCCAGGCGGGGCGAGATCACGGCGCTGATCGGCCCCAACGGCGCCGGCAAGACCACGGTGTTCAACTGCATCACCGGCTTCTACAAGCCGTCGGAAGGCATGATCACGCTGAACCGCAGTGACGGCTCGAGCTACCTGCTCGAACGCCTGCCGAACCACGAGATCCCGGCGCGCGCCAAGGTGGCGCGCACCTTCCAGAACATCCGCCTGTTCTCGGGCATGACCTTGCTGGAGAACCTGCTGGTCGCGCAGCACAACAAGCTGATGAAGGCGTCGGGCTATACGATGCTCGGCCTGTTCGGCTTCTCGAGCTACCGCAAGGCGTCGGCCGAATCGATCGACCTGGCCAAGCACTGGCTGGAGAAGGCCAACCTGGTCGACCGCGCCGACGATCCGGCGGGCGACCTGCCCTATGGTGCGCAGCGGCGCCTGGAGATCGCGCGCGCCATGTGCACGGGCCCCGAGCTTCTGTGCCTCGACGAGCCGGCCGCCGGCCTCAATCCGAAGGAGTCGGCGGCGCTCAACGATCTCCTGATGGACATCAAGAAAAGCACCTCGATCCTGCTGATCGAGCACGACATGTCGGTGGTCATGCAGATCTCCGACCATGTGGTGGTGCTCGAATATGGCCGCAAGATCTCGGACGGCAATCCACAGTCGGTCAGGACCGACCCGCGCGTCATCGCCGCCTATCTCGGCGTCGACGACGAGGAGGTCGAGACGGTGCTGACCGAGGTCGGCGACGAGGATGTCATCGAACAGCTCGATACCGGCCCCGACGCCGCGCACGGCCCGGGTAGCTCATCTTCCTTTCTCGCCGGACCGGTGACCGATACGATCGGCCACAGCGAGGGCGAGCGCGTCACGGTCTCGAAGGGCGCCTCCAAGGCAGAACAGGTCGATGCAAAGGCCAACGCCCAGCCAAGAAAGCCGTCGGCGCGGGCCACGGCCAAGCCGACCGGAAAATCCCCGACAGCCAAGCCGCGCGGAGGGCGTAAATAATGGCCGGCACAACGCTGCTCGACATCAAGGGCGTCGAGACCTACTACGGCAACATCCGGGCGCTGAACGGTGTCAACGTGCAGGTCAACGAGGGCGAGGTGGTGGCGCTTATCGGCGCCAACGGCGCCGGCAAGTCGACGCTGATGATGACCATTTTCGGTGCTCCACGCGCTCGCGCGGGCACTATCACTTTTGCCGGTACCGACATCACACAGTTGCCGACGCACGAAATCGCCCGCATGCGCATCGCCCAGTCGCCGGAAGGACGCCGCATCTTCCCGCGCATGACAGTGATGGAAAACCTGCAGATGGGCGCCAGCCTCGACAACCTCAAATATTATGACGAGGACGTCGAGAAGGTGTTCACGCTGTTCCCGCGCCTCAAGGAGCGTATCGCCCAGCGTGGCGGCACGCTGTCGGGCGGCGAACAGCAGATGCTGTCGATCGGACGTGCGCTGATGGCGCGCCCGAAGCTGCTTCTGCTCGACGAGCCATCGCTCGGCCTCGCGCCGCTGATCGTCAAGCAGATCTTCGACGCCATCCGCGAGCTGAACCGCACCCAAGGCTTGACCGTGTTTCTGGTCGAGCAGAACGCATTCGGCGCGCTGAAGCTCGCCAATCGTGGCTATGTCATGGTGAACGGCAATGTGACGATGAGCGGCTCCGGCAAGGAACTGCTCGCCAATCCGGAAGTGCGCGCCGCCTATCTCGAAGGCGGCCACCACTGAGTTTGGAGCGGAATGTGTGCGTCCGGTATTCCGCTCCAAGTTGTTTGATTGTCGCATGACCTTTGCCCGAAAAGTCTGCAACTTTTCGGGATCATGCTAGGGAGACTTCATCATGCAGGGCATTCTCTACGAGGAACCCTCGATCTTCCAGTTCTTCTTCGTCACCTGCCTGCTCGGCGGCTGGGCCGCCTGGATGACCGGCAAGGCCAGCGCGCAGACATGGCGCAGCTTCTTCCAGCTCTTCCTCTACATGCTCGGACTGGGCATCGGCATCAGGTTCATCCATCACGCGCTGTTCGACGGCACGATGTTCTCGCTGCATTACTATATCGTCGACACCATCGTGCTGATGATACTGGGCTTCGTCGGCTATCAATACACGCGTACCAACCAGATGGTGACGCAGTATAATTGGCTCTACGAAAGAGCCTCGCTATTGAGCTGGAAGCCGAAAGGCTGACGTTCATGATTAACGTCGTCTCGGGGATGAAACGGCGTGACAAGTGCCTGAAAATCGGCAAACTATGCTTTCTGCGATAAGGGTGGGCATCGCATGAAAGTATCATCCACGCCCACTCCGTAAATGGGAGCGTTTATATGAAAAAGTCACTCTTGTCCGCCGTGGCTCTGACCGCGCTCGTCGCGTTCAGCGGTAGCGCGTGGGCTGACATCCTGATCGGCGTCGCCGGTCCGATCACCGGCCCGAACGCCGCCTTTGGCGCGCAGCTGCAGAAGGGCGCCGAGCAGGCCGCCGCCGACATCAACGCGGCGGGCGGCATCAACGGCCAGCAGATCAAGCTCGAGATCGGCGACGACGTGTCGGATCCGAAGCAGGGCATCTCGGTCGCCAACAAGTTCGTCGCCGACGGCGTCAAGTATGTTGTCGGTCACTTCAACTCGGGCGTCACCATCCCGGCCTCGGAAGTCTATGCCGAGAACGGCATCCTGGTGATCACGCCTTCGGCCACCAACCCGCAGCTGACCGAGCGCGGCCTGTGGAACACCTTCCGCACCTGCGGACGCGACGACCAGCAGGGCAAGGTCGCCGGCGACTATCTCGCCAAGAACTTCAAGGACGCCAAGATCGCCGTCATCCACGACAAGACGCCTTACGGCCAGGGCCTCGCCGACGAAACCAAGAAGGCGCTCAACGGCAACGGCGTCACCGAAGCCCTCTATGAAGGCATCAATGTCGGCGACAAGGACTTCTCGGCCCTCATCGCCAAGATGAAGGAAGCCGGCGTCTCGGTCGTCTATTATGGCGGCCTGCACACCGAAGCGGGCCTGATCATGCGCCAGCTCGCCGACCAGGGCCTCAAGGCCCAGTTCATGTCGGGCGACGGCATCGTGTCGAACGAGCTCGCCTCCATCGCCGGCGACGCCGTCAACGGCACGCTGATGACGTTCGCTCCGGATCCGCGCAAGAACCCGAACGCCAAGGAACTCGTCGAGAAGTTCCGCGCCGCCGGTTTCGAGCCTGAAGCCTATACGCTCTACTCCTACGCCGCTCTGCAGATCGTCGCCGCCGCCGCCGCCAAGGTCGGCTCCGCCGACGACGCGCAGAAGGTCGCGGAAGAGATCAAGAAGAGCGGCCCGTGGAAGACCGCGATCGGCGACATCGGCTATGATGCCAAGGGCGACATCACCCGCCCCGACTACGTGCTGTACACCTGGAAGAAGGGTGACGACGGCAAGTACACCTACTTCGAGCAATAAGCCGACGAACGTCTGAAATCCGGAAATGCCCGGCGCGAAAGCGCCGGGCATTTTTGTTTTGCGGGCCTTTCGTGCGCCGATTGGCGGCTCTGGCGCAAACAAACGATTTAAATCGGTTTAGATGTCGCGCGATTTAGTTTGCGCTGCAGCATTTTCACGCTAATCATTGCGCCAGCCCCCATCCTCTCCGTCCCTGGAGCCCAGTCCTTGGCCATCACGAAGATCCTCGTCGCCAACCGGTCCGAAATCGCCATCCGCGTCTTTCGTGCGGCCAATGAGCTTGGCCTCAAAACCGTGGCGATCTGGGCCGAGGAGGACAAATATTCGCTGCATCGCTTCAAGGCCGATGAAAGCTACCAGGTCGGGCGCGGGCCGCACCTCGCCAAGGACATGGGGCCGATCGAGAGCTATCTGTCGATCGACGAGGTGATCCGTGTCGCCAGACTTTCGGGCGCCGACGCCATCCACCCCGGCTACGGCCTGCTGTCGGAAAGCCCGGAGTTCGCCGAAGCTTGTGCCGCCGCAGGCATCACCTTCATCGGCCCGAAGCCGGAGACGATGCGCCGGCTCGGCAACAAGGTCGCGGCGCGCAACCTGGCGATCGAGGTCGGCGTGCCCGTGGTGCCCGCCACCGATCCGCTGCCGGACGACATGGAGGCGGTCAAGGAACTCGCCAAGACGATTGGCTATCCGGTGATGCTGAAGGCCTCGTGGGGTGGCGGCGGCCGCGGCATGCGCGCCATCCGCGCGGAAGCCGATCTCGCCCGCGAGGTGATGGAAGGCAAGCGCGAGGCCAAGGCCGCCTTCGGCAAGGACGAGGTCTATCTCGAGAAGCTGATCGAACGCGCCCGCCATGTCGAGGTGCAGGTTCTCGGCGACGGCCAAGGCAACGCCGTGCATCTGTTCGAGCGCGACTGCTCGATCCAGCGCCGCAACCAGAAGGTCGTCGAGCGTGCGCCGGCGCCTTATCTGAGCGAAGCGCTGCGCCAGGAGCTGTGCGGCTATGCGCTGAAGATCGCCAACGAGACCAGCTATATCGGCGCCGGCACGGTCGAGTTCCTGCAGGACGCCGACACCGGCAAATTCTACTTCATCGAGGTCAATCCGCGCATCCAGGTCGAGCACACGGTCACCGAGATGGTGACCGGCATCGATATCGTCAAAGCGCAGATCCACATCCTCGACGGCTTCGCCATCGGCACGCCGGACTCGGGCGTGCCGGCACAGAAGGACATCAGGCTGAACGGTCACGCGCTGCAGTGCCGCATCACCACCGAGGATCCGGAGCACAATTTCATCCCGGACTATGGCCGCATCACCGCCTATCGCGGCGCCACCGGCTTCGGCATCCGGCTTGATGGCGGCACCGCCTATTCGGGCGCCGTCATCACCCGTTTCTACGATCCGCTCTTGGAGAAGGTGACGGCGTGGGCGCCGACGCCGGCCGAGACGATCGCGCGCATGAACCGGGCACTGCGCGAGTTCCGCATCCGCGGCGTGGCGACCAACCTCACCTTCCTCGAGGCGATCATCAATCACCCGAGCTTCGCCGACAATTCCTATACGACCAAGTTCATCGACACGACGCCGGAACTGTTCCAGCAGGTGAAGCGGCAGGATCGCGCCACCAAGCTGCTCAACTATCTGGCCGATGTCAGCGTCAACGGCCATCCCGAAACGCGCGGCCGGCCGATGCCCAAGGCCGATGCCGCGGCGCCCATCGTGCCCTATCTCAACGGCAAGGTGCCGGGCGGCAGCAAGCAGCGGCTCGACGCGCTCGGCCCGGAGAAATTCGCCGCCTGGATGCGCGCGCAAACCCAGGTGCTGGTCACCGACACGACGATGCGCGACGGCCACCAGTCGCTGCTCGCCACCCGCATGCGCACGCATGACATCGCCGGCATTGCCGGCACCTATGCGCGGGCGCTGCCGCAGCTACTGTCGCTGGAATGCTGGGGCGGGGCGACCTTCGACGTCGCCATGCGCTTCCTCACCGAAGACCCGTGGGAGCGGCTGGGCAAAGTGCGTGAGGCGGCACCCAACCTTCTCTTGCAGATGCTTTTGCGCGGCGCCAACGGCGTCGGCTACACCAACTATCCCGACAATGTCGTGCAGCATTTCGTCCGCCAAGCGGCTGCCGGCGGCGTCGACCTGTTCCGCGTCTTCGACTGCCTGAACTGGGTCGAGAACATGCGCGTCGCCATGGACGCGGTCGGCGCCGAGGGCAAGCTGATCGAAGCGGCGATGTGCTACACCGGCGACATACTCGATCCGGCAAGGGCCAAGTACGACCTCAGATACTATGTCGGACTGGCGAAGGAACTCGAGGCTGCCGGCGCCCACATCATCGCCGTCAAGGACATGGCCGGGCTCTTGAAGCCGTCAGCGGCGCGCGTGCTGTTCAAGGCCTTGCGCGAGGCGACCGACCTGCCGATCCATTTTCATACGCACGATACGTCCGGCCTTTCGGCGGCCACCGTGCTGGCGGCGGTCGAGACCGGCGTCGATGCCGTCGACGCGGCAATGGATTCCTTCTCCGGCAACACCTCGCAGCCCTGCCTCGGCTCAATCGTCGAGGCGCTGAAGGGCACCGAGCGCGATCCCGGCCTCGATCCGCAATGGATCCGCAAGATCTCGTTCTATTGGGAAGCTGTGCGCAACCAGTACGCGGCCTTCGAAAGCGACCTCAAGGGGCCGGCCTCGGAAGTCTACCTGCACGAAATGCCCGGCGGGCAGTTCACCAACCTCAAGGAACAGGCGCGCTCGCTCGGCCTCGAAACGCGCTGGCACGAGGTGGCGCAGGCTTATCACGACGTCAACCTGATGTTCGGTGACATCGTCAAGGTGACGCCGTCGTCCAAGGTGGTCGGCGACATGGCGCTGATGATGGTGAGCCAGGATCTGACCGTCGCCGATGTCGAGAACCCGGCACGCGATATCGCCTTCCCGGACTCTGTGGTCTCGATGCTGCGCGGCGATCTTGGCCAGTCGCCCGGCGGCTGGCCGCCGGCGCTGCAGAAGAAAGCGCTGAAGGGCGACAAGCCGATCACCGCGCGGCCAGGCTCGCTGCTGAAAGCCGCCGACCTCAAGGCCAGCCGCAAGGAGATCGAGGGAAAGCTTGAGCGGAAGCTCAGCGAATATGAATTCGCCTCCTGGCTGATGTACCCGAAGGTCTTCACCGACTTCGCCGCGGCGCAGGAAACCTACGGGCCGGTCAGCGTCTTACCGACGCCGACCTACTTCTACGGCATGAAGTCGGAAGACGAGATCTTCGTCGACATCGAGAAGGGCAAGACGCTGGTGGTGCGCTGCCTTGCCATCGGCGACGTCGACGAGAAGGGCATGGTCACCGTGTTCTTCGAGCTCAACGGCCAGCCGCGGCGCGTCAAGGTGCCGGATAGGGCGCATGGCGCGTCGGCGGCCAAGGCGCGCCGCAAGGCGGAACCGGGCAACGAGGCGCATGTCGGCGCGCCGATGCCGGGCGTGGTCTCGGCTCTTGCCGTTGCCGCCGGCCAGGCGGTCAAGGCCGGCGACGTGCTGCTTTCGATCGAAGCGATGAAGATGGAGACGGCGCTGCATGCCGAGCGCGACGGCGTGGTCGCCGAAGTGCTGGTCAGGGCCGGCGACCAGATCGATGCCAAGGATCTGCTGATCGCTTTCTCCTGACAATGATCGAGGCTGTGAATGGCGGCTGACAGCAGCCCTTCATGCCGCACCGATAATGTCTTGACCCGCCGCGCCTGCTCGGGCATCGAACCCGCTCCAATTTGCCGGCCGGCCTTCGCGAGTCGCCGGTAGCCAAACGACGCGGAGAGAAAAATGGCCGACGATATCACCGAGACCAGCCAGACTGTTGCCGCCGGCCAGCTGCGTGCCTTCATCGAGCGCATCGAGCGGCTCGAGGAAGAGAAGAAGACGATTTCCGACGACATCAAGGACGTCTTCGCCGAGGCCAAGGGCACCGGCTTCGACACCAAGGCGATGCGCACCATCGTCCGGCTGCGCAAGAAGGACCAGGCGGAGCGCCAGGAGGAAGAGTCCATCCTCGACCTCTACAAAGCCGCGCTCGGTATGGTCTGAGACCGGCCCCGGTTCGCTTAGCAATTCTTTCGGACTGACGCAGGCGAGGCATCTGGAGCCTCGCCTCGTAGCTTGCACGCTTTAGCCTGGAGGCACTGCCGCGCGCGATAGCTGGCGGAGCGACCTCGGCTACGGACACGTCCAACACGGCCAAGAACGATGCGGCGTTCTATATCGATGCCTCGGCGTCCTATGATTTCGGCGCCATCGACAAGAAATATGACGGCATCACGGCAGCCTTGCCTGTCCGCAACATCGCCAATGCCCGCGCGACAGTTTGCAACGAGGGCTATTGCTATCTCGGCCAGGTCCGCAACATGACGGCATCGCTGACATACCGCTGGTAGTTTGCGGTGCCCTGACGGGGTGTGTCAGTTGCCTTCAGGCAGGGCGGTGTGATGTAAGACGGCCTCGTGGAGGCTGCAGCGAGCATCGGACCATGAGCGAATTCGACTTTGGTGGCCGCCGCGCCTCGGAATTCCGCCAGCGCGGCTTCTGGACGCTGTTCGCCGAGCGGCATCCTGAGGAAAGGGCCACGCTGGCGCGCCGCGGACCCTGGTTCTGGCAGCGTGGTCTGCCGGATTTCGCACTGGTCCTTTCCATGTATGTCGCGCCGGCGCAGAACCATGTCGGCGTCTTCTTCGGCCGCAACGAGAAGTTCGGCGCCACCGAATCGTGGTCGCGGTTGAAGCCGTTCCAGCCGGCGATTGAAGGCAGGCTGAGACTCAGGCCCGAACAGAGTTGCGAGGGCCTCGGCATCAATTCGATGTGGCGGGTGAATTGCTATGCCGAGGACAATTGGCCGGCGATGGCCGACTGGCTGGTGACGGAATGCTCGCGCTTTGAGCAGGCCGTCGTCGTGGTGCTCGGGGAAACCCGGCCCTAGGCCCGACGGTCGTTCGCTCTCCCCACTTGCCTGCTGTTCAGTTTGGCCCGGACCCGTCGCGGCCGATTTCGTCCAGATGCTGCTGCAGCGCCAGTTTGTCGAGCGAACCCATCGGCAGGTTGGTGAACACTGCGATACGGTTGCTCAGCATGCGATAGGCTTCGGCGAAGGCGAGATGCTGCTCGGCTTCGGTACCGGATGCCTTGGCGGGGTCCGGCACCGCCCAAAGCGCCGTCATCGGATGGCCGGGCCAGATCGGACAGCTTTCATTCGCCGTGTTGTCGCAGACGGTGAAGACGAAGTTCATCTCCGGCGCGTCAGGTCCGGAAAACTCCTCCCAGCCTTTCGACCGGGCGAAGGAGGTGTCGTATTTCAGGCTTTCCAGCAGCTGCAGCGCATAGGGGTTGACCGTTCCTTTCGGCTGCGAGCCGGCAGAATAGCCTTTGAAACGACCGGCGCCGACGCGGTTCAGGATGGCCTCCCCCATGATCGACCGGGCCGAGTTCGCATTGCAGAGAAAAAGCACATTGTAGACATGATCGCTCAATTTGAACTCCTCCATGCTGGCGCTGCAAAATGACTGACTGGCAATGCGGAACACAGGTTTCCGGCCCGCTTGAGCATAGATGCCAGATTTCCGTGTCATATTCGCGTCACATGTTGCGGGGGCTTGCTTTGACGGCAGGCTCCGGCATTTTCGAAGCGGCATGATCGCAAGCGGAGCCCAAACGATGGACGAATCGCATCCGGCCCGCACGGCGCCCAGCAAGTTTGGTGGCCTAGCCGGCTTCTTCCGCTCGCGCTGGCAGGGCCGGGTGCCACTCGACCGGCTGTTCTGGCGCGACATGGTGCTTGTCGGCACGGCTATCAACATCGCATCGTCGGTGCTGGCGCTCATCCTGCTCGGGCTGAAGCTGCCGCTTTGGCTGGTTCTGGCCGTGCATTTCACGCTGGTGCCCTACAATCTCTTCCTGACCTTCGCCGTCTGGCGAACCGCGGAAAAGTCAGGCGGTGGCAAGGCGTCGCTGATGATGCTCGGCTCGGCGCTGTGGCTGATTGCGACGGTCGTGGCTTGAAACGAAAAAGGGCGGCCGGAGCCGCCCTTTGCAGACCAGAAGTTGGGACGGTCGCTCAGGCGGCCGGCTCGAATTTCAGCGCCACGCCATTGATGCAATAGCGCAGGCCGGTCGGCGGCGGGCCGTCCTCGAAGACATGGCCGAGATGGCTGCCGCAGCGCGAGCAGTGGCATTCGGTCCGCACCATGCCATAGCTGCGGTCGACCGTGGTCTCGACCGAGCCCGGCACCGGATCGTTGAAGCTCGGCCAGCCGGTGCCGCTCTCGAACTTCAGCTTCGATTCGAACAGCGGCTGGTCGCAGCCGACGCAGGAAAAGGTGCCGGCGCGCTTCTCATAAAGCAGGGCGCAACTGCCGGGACGCTCGGTGCCATGGTTGCGCATGACGGCATACTGCTCGGGCGTCAGCCTGGCGCGCCATTCGGCATCGGTGCGGGTGACGGGATAGGCGTGGGTGTCCATGAAGATCTCCTCGGCCTTGGCGGCTCGTTGTTGGTTGGCATGTCGTATTCGCACGAAGATAGGTGTTTGTTACAGCTCTGCCTACCACCGGCCTGCGCTGGAGCTAGTGCCTGCGCGAAAGCTGTTTCGTCGCCGCTTCGAGCCCGGCAAGCGTCAGCGGAAACATGCGGCCGCCGAAGATGTCGCGGATCATCCCGATAGAATGGGTGTAGCCCCAGTTCTTCTGGCTTTCAGGGTTGAGCCATATCGCATTCGGCCATTGCTGCAGCAGGCGGCCGAGCCAGACGCCGCCGGCCTCCGGGTTCCAGTGCTCGACCGAGCCGCCGGGATGGGCGATCTCGTAGGGGCTCATCGAGGCATCGCCGACGACGATCACCTTGTAGTCAGGACCGTATTTGTGGATGAGGTCGAAGGTCGGGATCGTCTCGGCCAAGCGGCGGCGATTGTCCTTCCAGACGCGCTCGTAGGGGCAGTTGTGGAAGTAGAAATATTCGAGCTGGCGGAATTCTGCGCGGGCGGCGGAGAACAGCTCCTCGAGGCTCCTGATATGATCGTCCATCGAACCGCCGACATCGAAGAACATCAGAAGTTTTACCGCGTTGCGTCGTTCCGGCCGCGTCTTGACGTCGAGATAGCCATGCTCGGCGGTGGCGTGGATGGTGCCGGGCAGGTCGAACTCCTCCTCGGCGCCCTCGCGCACCCAGCGGCGCAGCCGCTTCAGCGCCACCTTGATGTTGCGGGTGCCGAGCTCAACGCCGTCGTCGAAATTCCTGAATTCGCGCTTATCCCAGACCTTCACCGCGCGGCGGTGGCGGCTCTCGTGCTGGCCGATGCGCACGCCTTCCGGATTGTAGCCATAGGCGCCGAAGGGCGAGGTGCCGCCAGTGCCGATCCACTTCGAGCCGCCCTGGTGGCGGCCCTTCTGCTCCTCCAGCCGCTGCTTCAGCGTCTCCATCAGCTTCTCGAAGCCGCCCAGAGCCTCGACCTGCTTTTTCTCCTCCTCGGTCAGGTGCTTCTCGGCGAGCCGGCGCAGCCATTCCTCGGGGATGTTGGCGACCTCGACGGCGTCCGGCCCGCCAAGCGCCTCGACGCCCTTGAAGATATGCGCGAACACTTGGTCGAAGCGGTCGATATGGCGCTCGTCCTTCACCAGGGCCGCGCGGGCGAGGTAATAAAAACCCTCGACATCATAGTCGACCAGCCCGGCTTCCAGCCCCTCCAGCAGCGACAGATATTCCCTGAGCGAAACGGGAACCCGCGCGACTTTCAATTCGAGGAAGAAGGGGAGGAACATGCGGCCATCTATAGCAGATCGTATTCGATGAAGCCCGTCCGCCGTGCCACATGGTCGTAGAGCCGGCGCGCGGTGGCGTTGGTCTCGTGCGTCATCCAGTAGACGTTCTTCACCCCGATCTTGCCGGCCTCGTCCTGCACCGCCTTGATCAACGCGGCGCCCACGCCCTTGCCGCGCACGCCCGGGTCAGCGAACAGGTCCTGCAGGTAGCAGTTGTTGACCAGCGACCAGCAGGAGCGGTGGTAGATATAATGGGTGAGACCCACCGCCTTGTCGTCCAGCGTGGCGATAAAACCTTTCGGCTCGAACTCGCCTTCCGTGAACAGCCGCTTCCAGGTCAGGGCGTAGACCTCGTCCGGCAGCGTGGTCTCGTAGAAGGTGAGGTAGGCGGTCCACAGGCGCCGCCAGTCGGCATGATCTGACTGCGCGAGCGGGCGGATGGTGATCTCGGACATCGAATGCTCTCCGTTTTCTTGCGCTGTAGCTTGGGCAATGTCCGCTAGCGCGGCAAGGGTCCACGGCGAGCAACCGCCTAATCCTGCTCTTAACCACTAGGCTCCAGGCAGAAGCTGGCTGGCAAAGACCTCAAAGCGGCTGACCTCTTCGAGAGATTCAACGGAGTATGGTTGAGACGTATCGATCTTCGCGATCAACCGACCGTATTGGTCTTGGCTTTGGGACAGGGCCAAGCAACGGATGTCGCCGGATCTCGGATAGATGCAATTCGCATCCAGCCATTCTGACGAAACAAGGCTCTGCTTTTCATGGAAGCGCCATAGCCGGCCAAACCGATCGCTGAACTCAAACTCAACGATTCCCGGCTGCGGCTCGTCATCGACCCAGCGTGTTATGGAGACAACCAACACTACATGTTCAGGCACGGCTTTACCCCTGCCGTCGCGCCATGAAGGCCAGGCGCTCGAACAGATGCACGTCCTGTTCGTTCTTCAACAGCGCGCCGTGCAGCTTCGGCAGCATGTTCTTGGGGTCGGCGCGCAGGTCTTCCGGCGCGATGTCGTCGGCGACCAGCAGGCGGATCCAGTCGAGCGCCTCGGAGGTCGACGGCTTCTTCTTCAGGCCCGGCACGTCGCGGATCTCGTAGAACTGGGTGAGCGCCGCCCGCACCAGGTTCTGCTTGATGCCCGGATAGTGGACGTCGACGATGCGGTGCAGCGTCTCGATGTCGGGGAAGCGGATGTAGTGGAAGAAGCAGCGGCGCAGGAAGGCGTCCGGCAGTTCCTTCTCGTTGTTGGAGGTGATGATGACGATCGGCCTCAGCGCCGCGCGAACTGTCTCGCCGGTCTCGTAGACGAAGAATTCCATCCGGTCGAGTTCCTGCAGCAGGTCGTTGGGGAACTCGATGTCGGCCTTGTCGATCTCGTCGATCAGCAGCACCACCTTCTTCGCCGCGGCAAAGGCATCCCAGAGCTTGCCGCGCTTGATGTAGTTCCTGATGTCGCTGAAGCGGTCGTCGCCGAGCTGGCTGTCGCGCAGCCGTGAGACGGCATCATATTCGTAGAGGCCCTGCTGCGCCTTGGTGGTCGACTTGACGTTCCATTCGATGAAATCCAGCCCGAGCGCCGCCGCCACCTGGCGGGCCAACTCCGTCTTGCCGGTGCCCGGTTCGCCCTTGACCAGCAAGGGCCGCTCCAGCGCGATCGCCGCGTTGACCGCAACCATCAGATCCTTGTCGGCGACATAGGCCGCGGTGCCTTCGAAACGCATTTTTGCTCCCTGGTTCGTCCGGGCCGACCGTAAGGACGCGACCTCGACAGCGCAAGGCGCGGCAGCGTCGCAACGCCAGGCCCGGGTTTGCTGGCCAGCGTTGTGCGAAAGATCCCGTTTCTCTGGCGCTCGGCCAGCCATCGGCCTATATTGGCTTTGGCGGTCTGCGCTTCCCGGCAGGAGAAACTTATCCCCGGGGCCTTATCGATCCTTAGGGAGCTGTCCCTGGGAAGACCCGTGGGTTTTCTCACACGGCGCCCACCTACTTTGTAGGCACCCGGGATCGACCTCTCCACCGGTTGCGTGGATCGTCACTCACCGAATTTTGGGATAAGCGGTAGAAAACGTCGCTCCTGCAACGCCGCCTCGCTGCGGCCTTTTCTAGCGTCCGCACATGACCTCTTCCAAAGACCTGAAAAAACATCTGCGCAAGGAAGCACTGGCCCGCCGCGACGCGCTCGACGAATTCTGGCGGGTGGAGATCGCGCTCGAAATGGCCGAGACGGCGCGCGACCAGATCGCCGTCGAGCATGGGCAGATCGTCTCCGGCTTCTGGCCGATGCGCTCGGAAGTCGACGTGCGGCCGCTGATGTTTGCGCTGCGCGA
The DNA here is from genome assembly GCF_003999085.1 of Mesorhizobium sp. M4A.F.Ca.ET.090.04.2.1. Taxonomy (NCBI): domain Bacteria; kingdom Pseudomonadati; phylum Pseudomonadota; class Alphaproteobacteria; order Hyphomicrobiales; family Phyllobacteriaceae; genus Mesorhizobium; species Mesorhizobium sp. M4A.F.Ca.ET.090.04.2.1. The sequence goes on along the minus strand of NZ_RZOT01000066.1, from coordinate 891 downwards.
AAAGGGCGCAAGGCTCTGTCTGCCGGCCATCCTCGACAAGAGCACAATCGTCTTTCGCGAGTTGGTGCGTGGCGCGCCGATGGTCGAAATGGGCTTCGGCACGGTCGGTCCGCATGAGGAGGCGGCGGTGCTCGATCCGTCCGTCATGCTGGTGCCGCTCGCCGCCTTCGACGCGCGCGGCCATCGCATCGGCTATGGCGCCGGCTACTACGACCGTGCGATCGGCAAGCTGGCCGACAAGGGGTTGTCCCCCAGGCTGATCGGCATCGCCTTCGACTGCCAGGAGGTGGCACAGGTCCCCGATGAGAACCACGATGTGATCATCCCGGAAATACTCACCGAGAGCGGGTTGCGCCGGTTCACGCCGGAATTGTAGAAAAGCGTCTGAGAACGCATGATCTTTTGCGGAAAGTCATGCAGCTTTTGCTTGGCGGACTTTCAGCGCGGGATCGTATGAGACTTTTCTTCCTCGGCGACATGGTCGGAAAAACTGGGCGCACGGCGGTGTGGGAACAACTGCCGGGCCTGATCTCGGACTTCAAGCTCGACTTCGTCATCGTCAATGGCGAGAACGCCGCCGGCGGCTTCGGCATCACCGAGGAGATTTTTCGCGAGACGCTCGCCGCCGGCGCCGATGTCGTGACCACCGGCAACCATGTCTGGGACCAGCGCGACGCGCTGGTCTTCGCGCCGCGCGAGGAGCGCTTCCTGCGTCCGTCCAATTTCCCAAAGGGCACGCCGGGGCGCGGCTCCGGCGTCTACATCGCCAGGAACGGCGCGCGCGTGCTGGTCGCCAACATCATGGGGCGCGTCTTCATGCATCCCGAGCTCGACGATCCGTTCCAGGCCGGCGAGCGCGAGCTTGCCGCCTGTCCGCTCGGCGAGCAGGCC
>NZ_RZOT01000669.1:0-2840 GCF_003999085.1 Mesorhizobium sp. M4A.F.Ca.ET.090.04.2.1 | reverse complement strand
CGCCCACACCGCGCAATCGGTCACCGCCTTCGTCGCCCTCGACCGCGCCTTGCTGGCGGCGGGCGTCAGCGTGCCGGAGATCCATGCCGAGGATCTCGAGCAGGGCTTTTTGCTCCTTGAACATCTCGGTGCGGAAGGGTTCCTGAACAGCGATGGCGAGCCGATCGCCGAGCGCTATGCCGCGGCGGCCGAGCTGCTGGCGATGATGCATGGCAAGGCCTGGCCCGACAGGATGGAAGCCGCGCCGGGCGTCTTTCATGACGTGCCGCCCTTCGACCGCGAGGCGATGCTGATCGAGGCCGACCTGCTGGTTGACTGGTATGTGCCGATGCTGACCGGCAAGCCGGCGAGCAATGCCCTGCTGGCCGGCTACCACACCGAATGGAACAAGGTGCTCGACCGGCTCAAGGGCAGCCAATACACGCTGATGCTGCGCGACTTCCATTCGCCGAACATCATCTGGCGCGGCGACAGAACCGGCCACGACCGGCTCGGCGTCGTCGATGTCCAGGATGCGCTGATCGGCCCCGCCGCCTATGACGTCGCCTCGCTCGCCATGGACGCTCGCGTGACCATCTCGCCCGCGATCGAGAAGCGGACGCTCGATGCCTATGTCGCGGCGCGCCATGCCGCCGGCGCCTTCGATGAAGCAGCGTTCCGGGAGGCCTACGCCATCATGGCGGCGCAGCGCAATTCGAAGATCCTCGGCATTTTCGTGCGGCTGGAGAAGCGTGACGGCAAGCCCTTCTACCTCAAGCACCTGCCGCGCATCCGCGACTATCTCAGAAGAGCGCTGGCGCACCCGGCACTTGCCGGGCTACACGACTTCTACGCCGCCCATGGCCTGCTGGAAGAACGAACGCCGTGACCGCAAATCCCAGGACCGCAATGGTGCTCGCCGCCGGGCTCGGAAAGCGCATGCGTCCGATCACCGACACGATACCGAAGCCGCTGGTGGAGATCGCCGGCAAGACCTTGCTCGACTGGGGGCTGGACAGCCTTGCAAGTGCCGGTGTCGATAAGGCCGTAGTCAACGTCCACTATCTTCCGGACCAGATCATCGCCCATATCGCCGACCGCGGTGCGCCGAGGATCGCCATTTCCGACGAGCGCGAGATGCTGCTGGACTCGGCCGGCGGCATCGTCAAGGCGCTGCCCCTGCTGGGGAAAGAGCCGTTCTACATCATCAACGCCGACACGTTCTGGATCGACAGCGGCCAGCCCAGCCTCGAGCGTCTTTCCCTTGCATGGGACGCTGCCAGAATGGATATTCTGCTGATGCTTACCGATCTCGATTCCGCCACCGGACATTGCGTCGGCACCGATTTCCTGGTGGCGCCGGACGGCGCCTTGCAGCGCTCGAAAGGCGATCCGGCCGGCCTGATCTATGCCGGGGCCGCGATTGTCCATCCGCGTATCTTCAAGGACGCGCCGACGGGCCCGCATTCGCTCAACGCCTATTTCGACAAGGCGATCACGGCCGGACGGCTGTTCGGCATGCAGATGCAGGGCCGCTGGATCACGGTCGGCACGCCCGACGCCATTCCGCCCGCCGAGGCAGCGGTCGCCGGCGCACTCGCGAAAGCGATATGAGCGGCTCGCGCCGCGTTTTCTCAATCCCGTCCGGAGCGCCGTTCCTGCCGACGCTGGCGGAAGCGTTGCTGCACGGTCGGCTGGTGCCCGGCTTCCGTTTCAACGGCGATCCGCTGGCGCTCGCCGACGCCACCATCTATGTGCCGACGCGGCGCGCGGCGCGCGCGCTGCGCGGCGCCTTCGTCGATATTCTGGGGGTTCGCTCGGCCATCCTGCCGACGGTCAGGCCGCTCGGCGAATTCGATGAGGACGAGGCGGCCTTCGACGCCGAAGCGGCGCCGGCCATCGAGCTCGCGCCGCCGATTGCCGCGCAGGAGCGGCTGCTTCTCCTGGCGCCGCTGGTGCGCGCGTGGAAGGCAAGCCTGCCGTCGCATGTCGCGGCGCGGTTCAACGAGGAATTCGTGGTGCCGGCTTCGGCGGCCGATGCTGTCTGGCTGGCGCGCGACCTTGCCCGGCTGATGGACGAAATCGAGACCGAAGGCACGGATTGGGCGAAGCTCGCCGGGCTGGTCAGCGGCAATCTCGCCGGCTGGTGGCAGGTGACGCTCGATTTCCTCGGCATCGTCACCGACAACTGGCCGAAGCTGCTCGCCGAACGCGGCCTCTCCAATCCGGCCGCGCACCGGAGCGCGCTGATCCGGCTGGAGGCCGCGCGGCTGAAACGCAACCGGCCGGCCGGGCCGGTGATCGCCGCAGGCTCGACCGGCTCCATCCCCGCGACCGCCGAGCTGCTCGGCGTGATCGCCGGCTTGCCCAATGGCGCCGTCGTGCTGCCCGGCCTCGACAAGGGACTGGACGAGGCCTCCTTCGCCGCCATTTCGGCGCCCGGCGCACGGCCGGCCACGCTCGGCCACCCGCAATTCGGCCTGGCGAAGCTGAACGGCGGTATCGGCGTGCCGCGCGCGGATGTCGAGGAGATCGTCCCGGCGGACCGGGCGCTGGCAATCCGCGCGGCCCTAGTCGGCGAGGCGCTACGGCCGGCCGAAACCACCGAATTGTGGACCGAGACGCGCCCCGGCTTCGAGGCCGAGGACATCCGGCAGGCCCTGGCCGGCGTGACGCTGGTGGAGGCTGCCAACGAGCGCGACGAGGCGGTCGCGATCGCGATCGCGCTGAAGCGCGCCGTCGAGCAGCCGGGCCAGCGCGCCGCACTTGTCACCGGTGATCGCGCGCTGGCGCGGCGCGTCTCTGTCGAGTTGCTGCGCTTCGGCGTCGCCGCCGACGATTCCGGTGGCACGCCGCTCACC
>NZ_RZOT01000668.1:0-2844 GCF_003999085.1 Mesorhizobium sp. M4A.F.Ca.ET.090.04.2.1 | reverse complement strand
GGTGACGTCGCGAACGGTCTTCTCGGCGAAATAGGCGCCGGGCGGCCCGAACTCGGCCTGGTGCTGCTTCTCGGGCGTCGTCGGCGTCTCGCCGGGCATAACGAGGTCCGGCAGCTTGAGGTTCGCCTTCACGCCGATGAAGGCCTCGTCGAAGGTCTTCCTGGAGATTCCCTTGGCCTTGGCTTGTGGCCAAAGGTCGCTCTGCAGCCAGGTGCGGAACTGGTCGTCGATGGGGGCTGCGGCGGTGGGGAAGGAGAGGAGGAAAATGAACAGAGCCGCGAAGAGGGAAAGCGCAGCCAGTTTTGAATGCTTGCGTTCTGTCGCGCCCCCCTCTGTCCTGCCGGACATCTCCCCCACAAGGGGGGAGATTGGCCGTCGCCTTGGCTTTCGCCAATCGCCAACGCTGAAGGAAGAACGCCGCGAGCGAAGCTGCCAATCTCCCCCCTTGTGGGGGAGATGTCCGGCAGGACAGAGGGGGGCGCGAAGGAATACTGTCATTTCCAGGCTACCTCCTCGTTGAAGCCCTCAAAACGCCGTCCTCGATCGCAGCGCAGCGGCTAGCGTGCCTTCGTCGAGATAGTCGAGTTCGCCGCCGACCGGAACGCCATGCGCCAGCCTTGTCACCTTGACCTCGAAGCCGGAGAGCTGGTCGGTGAGGTAGTGCGCCGTGGTCTGGCCTTCGACAGTGGCGTTGACGGCGAGGATCACTTCCTTGACCTCGCCGCCGGCGACGCGGTCGACCAGCGAGCGGATGTTGAGCTGCTCGGGGCCGATGCCGTCGAGCGGCGACAGCGTGCCGCCGAGCACGTGGTAGCGCACATTCATCGCCGCCGCCCGCTCCAGCGCCCAAAGATCGGAGACGTCCTCGACGACGATGAGCGTGCCGGCGTCGCGGCGCGAGTCGGTGCAGATCATGCACGGGTCGGAGGTGTCGACATTGCCGCAGGTCGAGCAGATGCGCACCTTGTCGACCGCCTCGCCCATGGCGGCGGCGAGCGGCTGCAGCAGCTGCTCCTTCTTCTTGATGAGATGAAGCGCGGCGCGCCTGGCCGAACGGGGGCCCAGCCCCGGCACCTTGGCCAGGAGCTGGATCAGGCGTTCGATCTCTGGACCGGCGATTCGCTTGGACATCGCACTGATCTAGGATTTTTCAGAGCGGTTTGGAACATCCACCCGGAGGAATGGTCCGCCATGCTGACAGGGCGGACCATCAATTGCAGGTCAGCTCAGTAGGCTTCCAGCGGCCGGCTCTGGCTTACGATCATCGCGCCGATGGCGTCGGTGTTCTCAGGCGTCGACTGGAAACCCATCGCCGCTTCCTGCGGCGCGCTCGGCACCGAGGTGATGTAGCGGCTGTTCAAGGTGCCGCCGAAACGCGAGGCATCCGGCTCCGCCATCGGCTCCTGCATCGCCACCACAACCGGCTTCGCCGCGACACGACCGGCCTTCGACGCAGGCGCAACGGCGGCGGTCATGTAGGTTTGCTCAGCAGCAACGGTACCGGTTTTTGCCGTCCTGGCCGCGGATGCGGGCTCCACGGCAGCGGTCATCGAGGCCTGCTTGGCCGGGTCCGGATGGACGATCGTCTTGACCACCGGCTCCGCGGACGCCACGAGCACCGGGGCGGTAGCAGGCGCCGCCTGGCGCGGCGTGGCCGAGGCTACGGCGACCATCGGCTCGTCCGGCAGCGGCTGCCAGTTGCGGCCGCGCTTCTCGTAGAAGGCATTGCCGCCGGCGACCATCGTGTAGTGCATGTTCTTGTAGGGGAAGCGCAGGCCCGCGGTGTGGAAGAACATGGTGTTCTTGAGCTTGGCCTTGCGCTCGCCCTTGAGCACGGCGTCGGCGGCCTCCTCGACGTCGGGCATCGCCTTCGAATTCATCGGCCGGGTCATCACGCCGGGCGCGAACTGGCCTTTCTCGCCGACGACCTCGCAAATCGTGCTGCCGTGCTGGCCCGAGCGCAAACGGTTCATGACGACGGTGCCGACGGCGATCATGCCGTCGCGGCTCGACCGGTTGGATTCGAAGAACATCGCCCGCTCGAGGCACTCCCTGTCCTTCGGCGTGGCGCCGTAAGAGCGTGAGCTCAGGAAACTCGGCGTGATGGCATCGGTCAGCTTGGCCACCGACATACCGTGCGAAGTGGTCTGGCTGCAGCCGGCCAGAAGCAAGGGGGAAGTGACAATGCCGAGCAACAGCAGCGGCGTCTTCCATCGCGTCGCGATCAACAAAAAAGCCTCATTTCCAGATGCCAGCCCGCCCCGAGATGTGGCAAGAATGAGACTCTTAAAGGCAAAAAGATGGCTAAAGGATTAGCATTCGTGCAGCATAGGTAAAACTTTATGAATGGCTGGAAATGACCTCGTGAACAAAGCCGGGGAATGTCTTAACAACCACCCCGGTGTCCGATTTCCATTCATAATCAATTAACTGGCGGCAGCCGGCTCAGAACGGCAATTTCATTCCAGGCGGGATCGGCAAGCCTGCCGTGAGCGCCTTGGTCTTTTCCTGCATGACCTGCTCGACCTTATTTTTGGCGTCATTGTGAGCGGCGAGAATTAGGTCCTCGAGAATCTCGGCCTCGTCCTCCTTGAACAGCGACGGATCGATCTTCAGCACCTTCATCTCGAACTTGCCGGTCAGTGTCACGCTGACCAGGCCGCCGCCGGCCTGACCGGTTGCTTCGAGCGTGGCGATCTCATCTTGCATGGCCTGGAACTTGGCCTGCATTTCCTTCGCTTTGCCCATAAGGCCGAGCAGATCCTTCATCCCAATGTCCTCTTCAGTTCTTTGTTGGAGCATGATCTTGTCCGAAAACCGGTTCCCTCTTTTTCGGGATCATAC
>NZ_RZOT01000667.1:0-2845 GCF_003999085.1 Mesorhizobium sp. M4A.F.Ca.ET.090.04.2.1 | reverse complement strand
GTCATCTTCTTCAGGATCGGCGCGCCCTCGGTGTAGCCGACATTGACGCCGTTGAGCGCAACGATCGGGGAGGCCACCGTCTTCACCGGCTCGGGGAAGGAAAACGGCCGCACCGTGTCGTTCACGATGGCCGCGATCGGCTTCATCTTCTCCAGCGCCTTCAGGCGCGACTGCGCCTGCCTGGCCTTGGTGGCCTTGGCGCGAAAACGCTCGACGAAGGACTCCATGTGCTTGCGCGCCGCTTCCTGCTTGACGCGGCTCTTCTCCTGCAGTTCGCGCTGCTCGGTGAGCTGGCGCTCGAACTGGTCGTAGCCGCCGCGCCAGAAGGTCAGCTTCTTCTGGTCGAGATGGACGATCGAGTTGACGGCGCGGTTGAGCAGGTCGCGGTCGTGCGAGATCAAAAGCACGGTGTGCGGATATTTGGAGACGTAGTTCTCCAGCCACAGCGTGCCTTCGAGGTCGAGATAGTTGGTCGGCTCGTCGAGGAGCAGAAGGTCGGGCTCGGAGAAGAGCACGGCCGCCAGCGCGACGCGCATGCGCCAGCCGCCGGAGAAGGACGATGCCGGACGCTTCTGCGCGGCGTCGTCGAAGCCGAGGCCGGCGAGGATGGTGGCCGCGCGGGACTCGGCCGAATGCGCGTCGATGTCGGCCAGCCGCGTGTGGATCTCGGCGATGCGGTGCGGATCGGTGGCCGTCTTTTCCTCTTCGAGCAGTGCCTGGCGTTCGGCATCGGCCTTGAGCACGATGTCGATCAGCGGCTCCTCGGTGCCCGGCGCCTCCTGCGCCACCTGGCCGATGCGGGTGTTCTTCGGCAGGCTGATCGAGCCGGTCTCGGACGGGAAGTCGCCGGTGATCGCCTTGAATAAGGTGGTCTTGCCGGTGCCGTTGCGGCCAACAAGACCCGCCTTGGTGCCGGCCGGCAAGGTCAGCGAGGCATGATCGAGAAGCAGGCGCCCCGCCATGCGCAGCGAGAGATCGTTGATGATAAGCATGGCCGCGCTTTTGCACGGCTGGCCGGCGCTTCGCAAGTGCCACGCCTGGACGAGGCTTCGCCAGCGGCCGCGGGCGGCCTGATTGCAAAAAGCGCGGCCGGGGGGAACCAGATGCGTCGCGAGGCGTTTGAGGCCGGTGATCCGCTACGTCGCCCTCGCCTTCATCTTCTTCCAGGTCGCCACGACAGCCGCGCTGGCGACGCAGGTCGTGCTGTTCGACGGTAGTGGCGACGGCGCGGCATCGCTGGAGGCGGCACAACTGGCGGGACAGTGAGCGCGGCGCCGAAGCAGTGTTCGACGCAAACCTGAACGTCAACGCACCGCCGCAACGCGCCGTGCAACCAGATGGTCACACGGCGTCGCTGCGTCGGGGAGCCTTATCTTCGATCCGGAAAATCAGGCCTTGGGCTTGCGCTTCGCCACCTTGGTCGGCTGAGCCGCGGCCGGCTTGCGGCCAAGGCCGGAAGATTTGGCCAGCGCCGAGCGGGTCGCCGAATAGCTGGGCGCCACCATCGGGTAGTCGGGCGCAAGGCCCCATTTGGCGCGATACTCGTCCGGCGTCAGGCCGTGGTCGGTGGCGAGATGCCGCTTCAGCGACTTGAACTTCTTGCCGTCCTCCAGGCAAACGATATGGTCCGGAAACACCGAGCGTTTTGGATTGACGGCAGGATTGAGCACCGGCGCTTCCTTGGCGGCGGCAACGGCGCTCAGCTTGCGCACCGAGGCGCTGACGCTGGCGATCAGATCCGGCAGTCCGGAGGCCGGAAGCGGATTGTTGCCGACATAGGCCGAAACAATGTCGGCGGTCAGTTCAATTGCGGTCTTGTCATCGATATTGTGCAATTTTTTTTCCCTCTGCCGGCGATCAGGTCACCAGCTATAGTTGTAGACTTTTGATGATGTATCGATTTTGACCGTGCTCCCCAACGGATCGACAAGATTCAATAAACCCTGCAGACTCAATACGAGCTGATATTTTCATGGCCTCGGGATTCGCGCAATTTAGAAAATCTAATACTTCGAGGCGACAGACTTGGACGGGTCGGGATCGGCCAAAATTTCGAGAATACGCTTCCAACGGGCACAACGACCGAAATCTTTCTGCTCAATAGCCTTTTCCGCCTTCATCGCGGCGTAAAGCGGCGCCTCGGCGCCGAATTCCTTTACCAGCCAATGCGCTTCCTGTCTGGCGCGGCGTTCGTCCTCGTCAAGCATTGTTCCCGGCCTCCGGACCTTCGATGCCCACCGCAATGCAACTGCCAATGACGAGGACGGCCCCGGCAACGGCCGTCGTCGTCAGCGTCTCGCCCGAAAGCGCCAAAAGCAGCGTCGAGGCGATCGGCGTGAGATAGGCGGCAACCGCAACCTTGCCGCCTCGGTCGAGCTTCAGCGCCCGCGACCAGAAATAATAGCCGAGCCCCATCGGGCCGGCACCGAGATAGAGCCCGGCAACGACATAGACCCCAACCGGCCAGGCGACGCCGTCGCGCAGGCACCAGGCGAAGGTCAGGGCCACGCCGGCAAGCGCGGACGGCAGCAGGAACCGGTCCGGCGGCGTGGCCAGGCGGCCGACGGCGATCGAATAGAAGGCCATGCACAGCGCCGAGCCGAAGGCTGCGAGATAGCCGGCGGGATTGCCCTGGAACCATGATTGCTCGCGCCCGCCCGAGATGACCAGCGCCACGCCGAGAAAGCCGAGCGCGGCGGTGATGCCGAGCAACACGGGGCGGCGCGGGCTGTCCAGCACGATGATGGCGGCCGCCACCATCAGCGGCCAGGTATAGGCGACGAGGTTGGCCTCGATCACCGGCATCGCGGCAAAGGCGATGTATTGCAGGACCATGGTGCCGACG
>NZ_RZOT01000666.1:0-2846 GCF_003999085.1 Mesorhizobium sp. M4A.F.Ca.ET.090.04.2.1 | reverse complement strand
GCGTTGAACAAGCGCGCCGCCGAAATCGCGCGCGCGGTCGCCGACAAGGCTAACCGCAAGGTGATCGTCGCAGGCTCTGTCGGACCGACCGGCGAATTGCTGGTGCCGCTCGGCGCCATGACCTATGACGAGGCGGTAGACGCCTTCGCCGAGCAGATCGAAGGCCTCAAGGCGGGCGGCGCCGAAGTCGCCTGGATCGAGACCATGTCGGCACCGGACGAAATCCGCGCCGCGGCCGAGGCCGCCATCCGCGTCGGCCTGCCCTACACCTATACCGGCTCTTTCGACACCGCCGGCCGCACCATGATGGGCTTGCTGCCGAAGGACATCCACGGTGTCGTCGACGGGCTGTCGCAAGATCCGCTCGGCGTCGGGGCCAATTGCGGCGTCGGCGCGTCCGACATCCTGGCCTCGCTGCTCGACATGACCGAAGCCAGGCCGGAGGCGACGGTGATCGTCAAGGGCAATTGCGGCATCCCGGAATTCCGCGGCACCGAGATCCATTATTCCGGCACGCCGGAACTGATGGCCGACTATGTCAGGCTCGCCGTTGATGCCGGCGCCAAGATCGTCGGCGGCTGCTGCGGCACCTCGTTCCAGCATCTTGCCGCCATGCGCAAGGCGCTCGACGCCCACACCAGATCGAGCCGCCCGACCATCGACACGATCGTCGAGCGCATCGGCCCGATGCGCAACAAGGTGGCGACGCCTAACACCGCCGAGACCAGCGAAGCTCGCCGCGAACGCCGTCGCGGGCGGGCCTGAACCAATCGGCCGTTTCGGCTATTCGCTGTTTTCGGCGTAGCGCGACAGTGCTGTCTTGATGTCGGTGGTGCTGCCGGCGTCGCTGCCCATCGTCACCAATGCGCCGGATGCGCCGGGATCGCTGATCTGCTCCAGCATGACGCGGAAGCGGTCGTTGTTGAGGGCCGACATCGCGGTGGTGCGGGCGGCATCGACATCGCTCTTGATGCGTCGGGATTCCGCCGATGGCGTCGGTGAAACGGTCGCTCCCGGCGCCTGCGCGTTCCTTGCCGCTGGCGTCGAATTCGCGATGAACCTGATCTGCAACTTTGGCCCCCCACAAGCCTGTCTATTAGCTCTTCGTAACAAGAGGGGATTGCGATCATCTTCCCGAAAAACCACGCAATTTAACGATCTGCCGAAATCGGGAGCCGGGTTTGGAATCTGTTTAGATTCAGGTCAGGCCGAGCCGGAGTCGAAGACGGGCGCGAAGCGAACAAACTGGGAGGTCTGAGAACCGCGCGTGAGCACCGCAAGCGCAGGACGACGACGTTTGCAGGCCGCCTTGCCTGAATCTCGACAGATCCTCAAAAAAAGGCCGGCAAGGTTTTCCTTGCCGGCCTGCCTCACCCGCCCGTAGGCCGGCTCCCCCGTATCAGAACGATCCCGTCTGAAAGGAGCCGGCCGTTATTGCCACTACCGGTTACCGCCCAGCGCCGAGGCAAGGCGCACAAGCGACAAGAATTCCGACCTGTAGCCAAACGGATCGGCTCCTCGGGCGGCGGTGGCAATCTCCATGATCTTGTCGTAACCGAACTTCGCGGTCGCATCCTCGTCGCGCAGCTTCTGGCCGAACGCGGCGACCGCGACCGAGAAGCGCTGATCGGTGCCGGCCTGGTCGAAGGACTGGACCTCGTTGGCCGATGTCACCGGCGTGGTGATCAGCTTCGAGGTGTCCTCGTTGGGCAGCTTGTAGCGGATCTTGACGAAGGCATATTCGTCGGCATTGGCGACGCCGCCATTGTTGACCGTCGCCTGGCCGTAGCGCAGCGGGTCAATCTGCTCGCCGCCGCTGCCCTTCGGTGTGATCTCGTAGATCGCGGTCACCGAATGGCCGGAACCGATATCGCCGGCATCGACGCGGTCGTTGTTGAAATCCTCGCGGTTGAGCGCGCGGGTCTCATAGCCGATCAGCCGGTATTCCGAGACCTTGTCCGGATTGAACTCGACCTGGATCTTGACGTCCTTGGCGATGGTGAACAGCGTCGAGGACGCGTCCTCGACCAGGACCTTCTCGGCCTCGGCGAGCGTATCGATATAGGCGGCGGTGCCGTTGCCGTTCTGCGCGATGGTCTGCATCATCTGGTCGTTCAGATTGCCCCGTCCGAAACCGAACACCGACAGGAAGACGCCGGTCTTGCGCTCCTGCTCGATCAACCGCTTCAGGTCGTCGTCATCTGTCTGGCCGACATTGAAGTCGCCGTCTGTGGCGAGCATCACACGGTTGACGCCATCCTTGACGAAGGATTGCTGGGCAAGCTTGTAAGCTTCCCGGATACCCGCCTCGCCCGCCGTCGAGCCGCCAGGCTGCAGATGATCGATGGCCGACAGGATCTTGTCCTTCTCGGCGACCTTGGTCGGCATCAGCACCGTGCCGGCGTCGCCCGCATAGGTGACAATCGAGACGGTGTCGTCGGGCTTGAGCTTGCTGACCAGCAGGCGGAAGGCCGACTGCAACAACGGCAGCTTGTCCTGCTCGTTCATCGAACCCGACACGTCGATCAGGAACACCAGGTTGGCCTTGGGCTGCTCGGTCGGCTTGACGTCGAAACCCTTGATGGCGACGTGCATCAGCTTGGTGTGCTCGTTCCACGGCGTCGGCATGACGCTGACGGTCGAGTTGAACGGCGTCGAGGCCGCTTCCGGTCCCTTCCAGTCATAGGGGAAGTAGTTGATCATCTCCTCGACGCGGACCGTGTCGGCCTGCGGCAGGTAGCCTTCCTTCAGCGAGCGCCGTACGAAGGAATAGGAGGCGGTGTCGACGTCGATCGAGAAGGTCGAGACCGGGTCCTCGAGCGCGGCATGCACCGGGTTGGTCTTGG
>NZ_RZOT01000665.1:0-2849 GCF_003999085.1 Mesorhizobium sp. M4A.F.Ca.ET.090.04.2.1 | reverse complement strand
GGCCGGCGAGCAGCAGCGCCATGCGGGCGACGTTGCGGTTGTCCTCGCCGGCCTGGTTGGCGCAGCCATAGATAACATCTTCAACCGCCGCCCAGTCGACGCCGGCATTGCGCTCGACCAAGGCCTTCAAGGGTACCGCACCGAGATCGTCCGTTCGTACCGAGGACAGCGCGCCGCCGAAGCGGCCGATCGGCGTACGGATGTAGTCGCAGATGAAGGCGTCGGTCATCTATGCAGCTTTCCCCTTGGCGGTCCCCTCATGCGCCGCCTTGGTGCGGGCCTGAAGATCGCGCAATGTCGTCAGCTCGAGTTCCGTCGGCGCCGGCGTCTCGTCAAGGGCCTCGGCGAATTTTACCACCCAGCCACAGGTCGCCTGCACCTGCTCGCGGGTCACGCCTGGATGCAGCGACACGACGGTGAATTCCTTGGTGACCGGATCCGGCTTCCAGATCGCGAGGTCGGTGATCAAAAGCGTCGGGCCGGCCGTATCGATGCCGAGACGCTTGCGGTGATCGCCGCCGTCGCCATGGCCGAAGGAGGTGAAGAAGTCGATCTTTTCGACCATGCCGCGCTTCGACTGCGCCATGGTGATGTACACCTCTTTTGAAGAGGTGGCGATTTCCGGCGCGCCGCCACCGCCGGGAAGGCGCGTTTTCGGGTGCGCATAGTCGCCGATGACGGTTGTGTTGATGTTGCCGAACCTGTCGAGTTGGGCCGCGCCCAGGAAGCCGATGGAGATGCGGCCGCCCTGCAGCCAGTAGCGGAACATCTCCGGCACCGCGACGGTGGTAACCGCTGTCTCGCACAATTCGCCATCGCCGATCGACAGCGGCAGCACATCGGGCGCGGTGCCGATGGTGCCGCTTTCATAGATCAGCGTGATGTCCGGCGCATGGGTCAGCCGCGCGACGTTGCAGGCGGCAGACGGCGCGCCGATACCGACGAAGCAGACATCCTCGCTCTTCAGCGCCCGGCTGGCGGCGATCGTCATCATCTCGTTGGGCGTGAAGCCAAGATTTTCAGCGTCGCTCATGCGGCTTTCCTCAGATGCTCGACGCGACCGGCGAAGTCGGCCGCGCTGCTCTCGATGACGTTCTTCTGCATCCAGGCCTGGAAACGGTCACGGTCGGCGGCGATCTCGTCCCATTCGAGATAGGCCGCGTTATCGCGCGCATAATATCCATGGGTGTAGGAGGGATGCGAGCCGCCCGGCACGACCGCGATCGCGGCGACCGTCCAGTTGGGCAGCACGGTGAGGTTGGGGTGGAGATCGTCGAAATTGTCGACTATTTCCTCGACCGTCACCACGGCGCGCTTGGCCGCGAGAACGGCTTCCTTCTGGATGCCGATGATGCCTTCGACCAGCACATTGCCTTTCCTGTCGGCCTTCTGTGCATGGATGAAGCTGACATCGGGCCGGATCGATGGAACGGCGGCGAGCACTTCGCCGCTGAACGGGCAGGTGAGCGACCGTATGTTCGGGTTGACCGAAGCGAGGCCGGCGCCGCGATAACCGCGAAAGACCGCGCAGGGCAGGCCGGCGGCACCCGCCTCATAGGCGTTGGCCATGCCGGCGTGGCTGTGTTCCTCGACCTCGATTGCGCGCGGAAAGCCATTCTCGATGGCGTCGCGGGCGCGCCGCAGCAGGCCGACGCCGGGATTGCCGACATAGGAGAAGACGATCTTTCTCGCCATGCCCATGCCGATCATCTGGTCGTAGATCAGGTCCGGCGTCATGCGAATCAAAGTGAGGTCGCGAAAGCCTTGGCGAATGGCCTCATGCGCGGCCGCTGTCGGGATCAGATGGGTGAAGCCCTCGAAGGCGACCGTATCGCCGTCGTGCAGGTTCTCCGCGACAGCCTCCTTCAGCGGCAGGAACTTCACCATTCTTCGGCTCCCGGTATCGAAAAGTTCGTATTGCGAACATATGTTTGATATGTGATACTTTCTAATCTTACCCTGAAGGGGAGTCAACGCCATGCAGACGGCTCTAGAAGGCGAGGCCAGTTCGCGCGATCATGTCGGCTCGCTGGAGCGCGGGCTTGCGGTGATGGAGGTCCTCGCGCGTTATCCCGCCGGCATGACGCTGACCGAGATGGCAGAGGAGGCGGGCCTGACTCGCGCCGGCGCCCGCCGCTTCCTGCTGACGTTGGTGAACGCGGGTTACGCGACACAGTCGGGCCGGCTGTTTTCGCTGTCGCCACGCCTGCTCACCATCGCGCGGACCTGGCTCGGCAGTGCCTCGCTGTGGAGCTTCGCTGCGCCGATCATGCGCGAGGTGGCCGGGCAGTTCGACGAGGCCTGTAACGCCGCGGTGCTGTCGGGCGAGGACGTCGTCTATGTCGCGCGCATCCCCGGCCGCCGCATCCTCAGCGTGGCGCTCGACGTCGGTACCCGGCTGCCCGCCTACTGCACATCGATGGGCCGCGTGCTGCTCTCTGGGCTGCCGGCCGATGAGATGAAGACCTTCCTCGCCGATGCAAAGATCGAGCCGCGGACGCCTCGGACGATCACCAGCCGCGCCGCGCTGGGCAAGGCAATCGACAAGGCGGGGGCGGATGGCTTCGCCATTGTCGACGAGGAACTGGAACTCGGCCTGCGTTCGATAGCCGTGCCGATCAGCGACCGTACCGGCCAGGTAGTCGCCGCCATCAACGTCTCGACGCAGTCGGCCCGGTTCTCGGTCGAGGCGATGGAGCGCGAGATCCTGCCTGTGCTGCGCAAAGCAAAGCAGCGGGTCGAGGAATTCTTCTTCGACTGACTGGCCAGCCAACTGTCTGAAGTCGGCGCCGCCCCTCATCGCCCTGCCGGGCACTTCTCCCCGTATAGTGACGGGGGCTGGCCGCAAC
>NZ_RZOT01000664.1:0-2858 GCF_003999085.1 Mesorhizobium sp. M4A.F.Ca.ET.090.04.2.1 | reverse complement strand
AGCGTGAGCGACGCGAATCCAAGCATCAGGAAAAGACTGTTTGGTGGAGCCAATCGGAATCGAACCGACGACCTCTTGAATGCCATTCAAGCGCTCTCCCAACTGAGCTATGGCCCCACTCCCGGCAGTCAGCCGGCGCCGTTTCCGGCGAAGAGATCCGGCGCGGTTTTGAGGTCCGCGCCGTCAAGTGCAGGCGGCTTCTAACCCCGCCTTCGGTCAAGATCAAGCCTTCAACGACCGCTTTTTCGTCACAGGCCAACAAAGGCCGGCAAATGATCGCAGCGGGGCCCGATCAGACCTCGTCGTCGTCGTCGCCGACGCCGATCATGTCAGCAACGTCGTCGTCCTCTTCCTCTTCATCGGCAAGGAAGGTGTCGTCCTCATCGTCGCCGAGGTCCACATCGTCCTCGTCGTCTCCGAGATCGGGAAGATCGTCGCCGCCCTTGGCCTCGTCATCAGCCTCTTCGAGCGAGACGACCTCGGCGCCCTCTTCGTCCTCGGCGTCCACTTCCTTGTCGGCGACATCCTCGTCCTCCTCGAGAGCGGTGATCTTGCCTTCGTCGAAATAGGAGCGCGGATAGCTCTTGCCGGTGTAGGGCGAGACGATCGGGTCCTTGTTCAGGTCATAGAATTTCCGACCCGTTTCCGGGTCTATGCGTTTGGTGCCAAGTTCAGCTTTTGCCACAGCAAGCCTCGTAGATAGAAGAGTGGTCCCCTTAACGGCAGTTTACGGCGCTGTCAAAGCCAAAAGCCGGCTTCAGGCAGGCGTTGCAAAAGCCCGCAATCGAAGGCTTCTCGCAAGGGGATGACCATTTCCGTCCGCCGTGATACGAGACCGCCGCAACAAAAGAAAAGTGCCGGCGCGCCGGCGTTCCATCAAGGGAAAACCATGTCTCACGCTGCCGCTCCGAAACCGGCCACGGCCCGCAAATCTCCAGCCCTTTCCGGCGCCGCGCGGGTGCCGGGCGACAAGTCGATCTCGCACCGGTCCTTCATGTTCGGCGGTCTGGCCTCCGGCGAGACCCGCATCACCGGCCTGCTCGAAGGCGAGGACGTGATGCGCACGGGCGCCGCGATGAAGGCGATGGGCGCGCATATCGAGAAGCGCGGCGCCGAGTGGGTGATCCGCGGCACCGGCAACGGGGCGCTGCTCGAACCGGAAGGTCCGCTCGACTTCGGCAATGCCGGCACTGGCTCGCGGCTGACCATGGGTTTGGTCGGCACCTATGACATGGAAACGACCTTCATCGGCGATGCATCGCTATCCGGCCGGCCGATGGGCCGCGTGCTGGAGCCGCTGCGGCAGATGGGCGTGCAGGTGCTGAAGGCGACGCCTGGCGACCGCATGCCAATCACGCTGCGCGGCCCCAAGCACGCCGCCCCCATCACCTACCGGGTGCCGATGGCCTCGGCGCAGGTGAAGTCTGCGGTGCTGCTTGCGGGCTTGAACACGCCGGGCATCACCACGGTGATCGAGCCGGTGATGACGCGCGACCATACCGAAAAGATGCTGAAGGGCTTTGGCGCCAATCTGACGGTCGAAACCGACGAGCGCGGCGTACGCCACATCTTCATCGAGGGCCAGGGCAAGCTCAGCGGGCAGACGATCGCCGTTCCGGGCGATCCGTCCTCGGCCGGCTTCCCGCTGGTCGCGGCGCTCATCGTGCCGGGCTCGGACATCGTGATCGAGAACGTGCTGATGAACCCGACCCGCACCGGCCTGCTTTTGACGCTGCAGGAGATGGGCGGCCGGATCGACATCCTCAACCCGCGCAACGCCGGCGGCGAGGACGTCGCCGACCTGCGCGTGCGCTCATCCGAATTGAAGGGTGTCGTCGTCCCGCCGGAGCGGGCACCCTCGATGATCGACGAGTATCCGGTGCTGGCGGTTGCCGCGAGCTTCGCCGAGGGCGAGACGCTGATGCAGGGGCTGGAGGAATTGCGGGTCAAGGAATCCGACCGCCTGTCTGCCGTGGCCAACGGGCTGAGGCTCAACGGCGTCGACTGCACGGAGGGCGAAGCAACGCTTGCGGTACGCGGCAGGCCCGGCGGCAAGGGGCTGGGCAGACACCCCAACGGGCCGGACACGACGGTAAAGACGCATCTCGACCACCGCATCGCCATGAGTTTTCTGGTGATGGGCCTGGCGACCGAGAAGCCGGTGACCATCGACGACGCCAACATGATCGCGACGAGCTTTCCGGAATTCATGGGACTGATGAAGGGGCTGGGCGCGGAGATCGGGTGATGTTGCGGGACTGGCCGCTCTTGGCAGGCTGCATTGGAGCTGCGCTGGTCCCGTATCTGATCGAACGCCTCGCTTTCAAAGAGCGGTTTGGCATTTTCGCTCTTCTTTTCTGGCTTCTGGTTCTTCAGTTCCTGGCCATCTATTTGTCGGTCGGTCCTGCCAGGTTTCTCGAAGACAATGGATGGGTCTTTCTTGCGGGACTTCTCAAAGGGATCGGGGCCATGGCCTTCATGACAATCGGCGTCATACCGCTCATTGCACTGCCACTGTCGATCTCGATCGCCCTGGCGGTGCTGGCGTTCCGCCTGTTCAGGCAAGTCAGATGACCGACACCTTCACCATTGCCATCGACGGGCCTGCAGGCGCCGGCAAGGGCACGCTTGCGCGCCGGCTCGCCGACCACTACCGGCTGAACCTGCTCGACACCGGCCTCACCTATCGCGCGGTTGCCCACAAACTGCTTCAGCTTGGCCTGCCGCTCGACAACGTCTCGGCGGCCGAAACCGCGGCGCGGCAGGTGGACCTTTCGAAACTCGACCGCGCCGTGCTGTCGGCGCATGCGGTGGGCGAGGCGGCCTCGAAGGTTGCGGTCATTCCCACGGTGCGGCGC
>NZ_RZOT01000663.1:0-2885 GCF_003999085.1 Mesorhizobium sp. M4A.F.Ca.ET.090.04.2.1 | reverse complement strand
GGCCTGGGGAGAACTTATGAGCACGACCATAGCGCCGCTGGCGCCCGAGCTCTGGGCGGATTTCGAGGATCTTTTCGGCAAGCAGGGCGCCTGCTACGGCTGCTGGTGCACGCATTTCCGGCTGGCGCCGGCGGTGCGCCGGGCTAACGACAAGCAGCGCAACAAGGATCATATCAAGGCGCGAATCGAGGCCGGGCCGCCGCCCGGGCTGCTGGCCTTCGAGGATGGCAAGGCGGTCGGCTGGATGCAGATCGGACCGCGCGCCGACGTACCCGAATGGAACAACCCGGGCAGGGGATCGGCGCCGGTCGACCCGGCCGATACCGCCGACGCCAGTGTCTGGGCGATTTCCTGCTTCTTCATCCGCGTCAAGGCGCGGGGCAGGGGCATCTCGCATCGCCTCGTCGAGGGCGGCATCGAGTTTGCCCGGCAGAACGGAGCCCGGCTGGTCGAGGCCTGCCCGATCGACCTGTCGCGCGATTCGCGTTCGATCGGGCTGTTCGTCGGCTCATCGCGGGTCTTCGAGAAGGCCGGGTTCGAGAGGGTTGTCGAGCGCAAGCCCGGCCGGCCGCTGATGCGGCTGGTGCTTTTGCAAGGCGACTAGCCTTTGTCTTGCGGCTGTGATGGTATTTGCCTACCAGAAGCGCGAAGCGATTTTGTCTTCCGAGGTCAACGGAGAATCGACGTGAAGCGTGTCCTGCCCCTAGTTTTCCTTCTCTCGCTCGGCGCGCCGGCTTTCGCCCAGACGGTCGATAGCCAAGGCGCAAAGCAGCTTTCCGAGGACCTGTCCCGCTACGTCGGCAGGAAGGCGCTCGACACTGGTATGCTCAAGGTCTCCGTCGAAGGCGACGCCTACCGGGTTGCGATTGATTTCAAGGCGCTGATCGAGGCCCTGCCGGACCAAAAGCTGCTTAAGTTCGATGTCGCTCCTTACATCCTGAAGGTGAAGCCGCGCAGCGACGGGTCCTGGGACGTCTCGATGGATTTCTCGCAGAGCGCATCCTTCGAGTTCAACGGGCCGGAAGGACTGCAAAGCACACAGTTCACCGTCAAGGACGGCAAGGGCAGCGGCGTCTATGACCCCGCGCTCGCAGCCTTCACCAGCGGCGTCAGTACCATAGCCAGCATGACGATGACGTCCAAGGACGCCAAGCAGCATGTGGATGCCAGCTTCGGCGCCGGCACGGCGAACTTTGCCGCGACCAAGGCCGCCAATGGCGGCGTCGACGTCACGATGACGCAGAAGATGTCGAGCTTCACCGAGGCAGTCAATTTCGACGATCCCGAGAGCGGGATGAAGTTTCCGGTGACGATAAAGTCGCCGGAGCTGTCGGTGGATGCGAACGGCAAGGGCGTGCGGACCAAGCCGCTGCTCGACCTGCTCGCCTTTGCCGTGGCCAATGAGGACGAGGCGACGCTGAAGGCGAACCAGGCGCAGCTCAAGTCGCTGCTGCTGGCCGCGCTTCCGCTGTGGGAACGGCTCGACGGAGCGTATGGGTTCAAGGATTTCGCGGTTGAGAGCCCGGTCGGCACTTTCGGCGCCACGCAACTCAGCACGGCGTTTGGAATGGACGGCATCTCTCAGAGCGGCAAGATCAACTACGCGATCAAGGCATCAGGCCTGACGATCCCGCAGCAAATGCTGCCTGGCTGGAGTGTGGCGTTGCTTCCCACCGATATCGACCTGAACTTCGGTGGCGCCAACATCGACCTCGACAGCATGGCGAAGAAGGCGATCGAAACGCTTGATCTCAATAAGAATCCGCCGCTGCCGGAAGATTTCGGCGACCAGATCTCCGCCGATTTCCTGGCCAAGACGCCCAAGGCCGTCATCGGCCACAGCACCCTGAAGAACAAGGACATCGAGATCGCGCTGGAAGGCGAGATGACCTTCCCCGGCGAGAGGCCGGATGCGAGCATGACCGTCAACATCGCCGGCTACGACAAGATCGTCGAAGCCCTGCAGACCGCGGCCAAGACCGACCCGGAAGCCGCGCAGTATTTTCCGATGGTGCTTGCGGTCAAAGGGTTCGGCAAGACGCTGCCGGACGGACGTATCGAATGGGCGATCAACGCCAAGCCCGATGGTTCGGTGACGGTCAATGGCGCCATGCTGAAGCCGGCCGACCCGGTCCAGGACGACAGCACCGATCCGGATGACAGCGCCGACCAGGATGTCATTCCCGGCGAGGGCAACAGCGGGTCGGGCGCGAAGCTGCAGCCCTGACGCATTTTCAGGAAAGCGCGGAGCGGTTTCCCGCCCCGAGTTTTAGAGTCCGAGCGCGCTGGCGATCTTCGGCGCCGCCTCGTGCCAGTCCTCGACCGAGACGATGCCGTCAGGCGTTGGCGGCAGGAAGGCGCGCAACGAATTGTCGGCCATCAGGTGGAAGAGATGCGCGTCGGCCACCGAATTGCGCACCGATGCAAGGTTGTACGGCTGGTCGTCGACGAAGGCGACCGGCCGGCCCTTGGCGCCGCGCAGTTTGGCGACGGCCGGGCCTTTCGCCATTTCGGTCGTCAGAAGCGGGTAGGTCAGCCCGAGCGCATCGAGATGGGCGCGGCGCACCGCGCGGTGCTTGTGCGGCATGGCCGTCAACAGCACGATCTCGGCGCGGCCGCCAAATGTTGACAGCGCTTGCGCCGCGCCGTCGGTGACGCTTTGCCACTCGGCCTGGGCGTCGAAGAACTCGCCGAGCAGCGCCGTCACCTCCGCCTGCTCGATCAGCCGGCCGCTCGCCGTCTCGGCGATGTTGCCGGTGAGGCGGAAGGAGGCAAGCGTCAGGGCAAAGCCACGCGATTTCAGGAAATGCGGGAACGGCCGGATGAATTCCAGCACGACGTCATCGACGTCGAGCACCAAAAGCGGCCGGTCGTCGGCGGCAAGC
>NZ_RZOT01000662.1:0-2890 GCF_003999085.1 Mesorhizobium sp. M4A.F.Ca.ET.090.04.2.1 | reverse complement strand
CGAGGTAGCCGAGGCGGTCGGGCCGATCGTCGATCCGCCGGGTGGCCGCGGCGAGATGATCGACTGGATCGCCAGGGCGCGCGAGGCGGGCTTCGTGCTCGACATGCTGGACGAGGTGCTGGCGCTCAGGCGCATCAGGCCCGGCAGCCTGTCCTATGGGCGCGACGCGCGCGACCGCGGCTATCTGGAGGTGGTCCGCGCCGCCATGCTGCGCCGCGCGCAGAACAGACCGGGCTCCGGCTGATGGCCAGGATACGTTCCATCGGCCGTCGCTTTCCCGACTATGGCTGGTCCTGGCCGACCGGCAAGCTCGACCAGTTGCTCAAGGCCGCGCTCCTGCCCGACGAGGACGCGGCCAGCCCGCACGCGGCGCGCTGGCTGGACGAAAACGATATCGACCTCGTCTCCTTCCGGGAGCACCGGCTGCTCGCCGCGATTTCCGACCGCTTCGGCCGCAAGCTCGCCGCCCATCCCGCCTATCCGCGTCTTGTCGGGCTGCAGAAGATGCTGTGGACCAAGTCGCGCCTGGCCATGCGCGAAGCCGAGCCGGCGCTGAAGGCAATGGTGGAGGCGGGCGCGCCGGTCATGCTGATCAAGGGCGCCAGCCGCATCGCCGTGAATGCCTCCGCGCAGCGTGGCCGCGTGGCGCACGACATCGACATATTGGTGCGCCCTCAGCACATGCGGGTTGCCTTCGACGTGCTGCGCGATCGCGACTGGCAGATCGCCAGTGGCGTCAGCCCGTCCTATCTTAGGACACGGCTGGCATCGCTGCGCTCGATGAATTTCTTCAAGGGCAATTTCGGCGACATCGACCTGCACCAGCTCGCCTATGACGGATCGCAGCAAAGCGCCGAGGATGACCTGGCGATCTGGCGGCGGGCGATCGCGGCGGAATTCAGCGGTGTCGGCGTCTTCGTGCCGTCGCCCGCCGACCGCATCGCGCTCGCCATCGCGCATGGTGGGCTCGATGCCCACACCCACAGCGACTGGCTCGTCGATTGCGCGGTGGCCATCCGCGGCGGCGACGCCGACTGGGATGTGTTCCTCGACGTGATCGCCAGGCGCGGCCTCGCCGTCGCCGCTGCGGTGGCGCTCTCCTATCTCGCGCTCGAGATCGGCATTCCGGTGCCTGAAACGGTGCTCGCCAGCACGATCGGCATGGCCGACCGCTCCGGCCTGTCGCGGCTGTCCTCAGTGCTGCAGGCCAAGCCGCGCACCGATTTCGGCGGGCTTACCTGGCTGTCGCGCGGCTTTGCCAAGCAGTTGCGGCTGAAGCGCAAGAGCGGCCGGTTGCGCCAGGACGAACCGGACGTCGTCTGGCGCGGCAGGCGGGTGGCCGGTAGGGCGAAGAGGCAATCATCGCCTTTCGTGATGTCGCAGGCAATCGACTGTCCCGACCCGGGCGGCGAGATCATGCTGGAGGTGACGGTCCGGATCGCCGTGCCGCCGGTGCGCCGCCGCATCGAGATGGAGATCAACGGCGATGGCCGGCATGTCGCCCGTTTGCGCGCCCTGGCGATCAGCCGCGCCGGCGGGGAACGGGTGCTGCGCTTTCGCGGCAAGGTGGCGCTCGACCCGACGGCGGGGCGCACGCTGGTGATCGAGGCGCGGCCATCCCGCCAGTTCCGCACCTGGGACGACGAGACCGCCGTCGCCACCTATGGCGCGCTGCCCTTCCAGCTCGTCTCGGCAAAGTTCTCGCCGGTTTCCTGACAACGACCTCCTCGCGGCCTGCTCAAACGCCGTAGCGTTCCGTGCGGATCAAGCCAGCCGGCACGTCGGCATCGATGAGCGCCTGGGCGGCGGCCGAGACGAAGGCATTCGAGCCGCAGACGAAGGCGAGAATCGGTGGCTTGGGCAGCCGCTCCATGGCCTGCACCATCATCGCGGCGTCGATGCGCCTGGAATAGTCCGAGGCTCGCTGGGCCGGCTCGCGCGTCAGCGTCAGCACCAAGTCGAAGCCGTCGCGCCGGTCGTCGAGGCCGATCAACTCGTCGCGGAAGATCACCTCGTCCCAGACCCGCGCCGAAAACACCAGAGCGACCGGCGCGGCCGATTTCCGCACGCTGCGGTGACGCACCATCGCCATCAGCGGCACCACGCCTGAGCCGCCGCCCACCAGCAGGATCGGCCCGCCATCACCGGCCGACCAGATGAAATGGCCGCCGAGCGGCCCGCGCAATTCGATCTCGTCGCCGACCGCCGCAACCTCGTGGAAGAAGGGCGACACCTCGCCATCCTCGAGCCTCTCGATCGCCAGCTCGACCGTGCCGGCGCTCTCCGGCGCCGAGGCAATGGAGTAGGAGCGGCGCGCCTGATAGCCGTCCGGCGCCGTCAGCCTGACGTCGACATGCTGTCCGGCCAGGTGGAGGAAAGGCCGCGACAGCTTGAAGAAGAAGCTCGTGACACGCGGCGTGCGTTTCTCGATGCGCACGATCCTCGCCGTCTGCCAGGGCGATTGCGCGGCCGAGGCCTCGCTCATGGATCGCCCGAATAGCGCTGTTCGCGCCACGGGTCGCCATAGATATGGTAGCCGCGCAATTCCCAGAAGCCCGGCTCGTCGCGCTCGGTGAACTGCAGCCCGTTCAGCCATTTCGCCGACTTCCAGAAATAGAGATGCGGCACAAGAAGCCGCGCCGGTCCGCCATGGTCCGGCGTGATCGGCTTGCCCTCGTAGAGCAGCGCCACCATCGCCTTGCCGTCGAGCAGATCCTTGGCCGGCACATTGGTGGTGTAGCCGTCGAACGAGAGCGCCAGCGTGTAGGCGGTCGGCGGCGCGATGCCGGCATCGGCGAGGATGTCGTCGACCAGCACGCCTTGCCAGGCGGTGTCGAACTTGGTCCAGGCGGTCACGCAATGGATGTCGCGCGTCATCCTGGTCAGCGGC
>NZ_RZOT01000661.1:0-2900 GCF_003999085.1 Mesorhizobium sp. M4A.F.Ca.ET.090.04.2.1 | reverse complement strand
CTGCCGGACCGGTCATGCGGGCGCGGACCGAAAATATGCTGCTTGCCCGGTCGCCATTCGGCTGGAATTCGACCTCGGCGCCCCTGGCCAACGCCATCTCGCGGCGCAGATCCTCGCGCGCGAAGCTGTAACGCTTGCCGTCGGCGCCGGTTATGAAGCCGAAGCCTTGCTGCTCGTCATAGTGCAGAACCTCGCCGCGCATCGCACTGCCCCCTTTGCCGCGCATGCCCAGACTGGTCAAAGTCGCGGCGAACCGCAAGGGGGATGCGATTTAGCGCACTGGCGGGCACCACGCCTTCGTCATTCTACGGCGGAGCAAGGAGCGAAGCGACGCGGCGCAGACCATAGAATCCATTCCGTGACCTACGAGCGTTGCAGCCGTTCAGAACGGCCCCTATTTCTGCCCCTTGTCTATGCTTCGCGCGAGGTCACGGCATGGATCCTCGGGTCTACGCGTCCGCTTCGCTCCGCCCGTGGATGACGAAGGTCGGACGCTTCGGCTAATTTTCGAGGTTGGCGGTTTGCCCGGACGTTCGCTGCGGGTCAGCTTCCAACCTGGCGAACCTACGCCGGCCGCTTCTTCGGCTTCTTGTGCTTTACCGGCTTGTCGAATTTCGGCCGGTCGAGTTTTGATTTGTCGAATTTCGGCTTGCCGGGCTTCTTCGCCCAGGGTTTTGAATCCACGCCGGCGGGCCGGTGCTCGCCCGGCGCGCGCTTTTCGAATTGGGGCGCGTTCTGGTCGAAGGGCCGCTTGCCGCGATGCGGCTTCTTGTCGGGTTTCGGCGGCTGGTAGCCGGCCCGCGACAGGTCGGGCGTGCCGTCCAGCCGTCTCACCGCGATGTTGTTCTGCAATTTGCGGTCGGGGCCGATAGCGGCGAGGAACCGGTCGGCCCAGTCGGCGGCGATCTGCACGAAGGTCTCTTCCGGCTGCATCTTGATGGCGCCGATCTCGCGCTTGCTGATGCTGCCGGTACGGCACAGCATGGGGATCAGCCAGCGCGGCTCGGCATTCTGCCGGCGGCCGACCGACAGCGAGAACCAGACGCTGTCGCCGAAATCGTCGCGGCGGCTGGGCGTCTCGTCGCGTCGCGCGGGCCTTTCGGCTGACGGCGTGAAGGGCGCGACGTCGAGCAGGTCTTCCGGCGCCGAGCGGCTGCCGCGGCAGAGCCGGACGAAGGCGGCGGCGACAAGCTCGGCGCCGTGGCGGTCGAGCAAGGTTTCGACGAAACCGCGTTCTTCCTCGCTCACCGGCTCACCGAAGGCAGGGTCGGCGAGGATACGCTCGTCGTCGCGGCGCAGCACCTCGTCAGCCGAGGGCGGGCTCGCCCAGGACGCGGTCAGGCCGGCATTGTGGAGCAGGCGCTCGGTGCGCCTGCGGGCATTGTTCGGCACGATCAGCGCGCTGACGCCTTTCCGCCCGGCACGGCCGGTGCGGCCGCTGCGGTGGAGCAGCGTTTCCGGGTTGGACGGCAGGTCGGCATGGACGACCAGGTCGAGATTGGGCAGGTCGATGCCGCGCGCCGCCACGTCGGTGGCGATGCAGACCCTGGCACGGCCGTCGCGCATCGCCTGCAGCGCGTGGCTGCGCTCGTTCTGGCTGAGCTCGCCGGACAATGCCACGACGGCGAAATTTCGGTTATTGAAGCGCGCGGTGAGATGGTTGACGGCGGCGCGGGTGTTGCAGAACACCATGGCGTTGGTCGCCTCGTAATAGCGCAGCACGTTGATGATGGCGTTCTCGCGGTCGGCGGGTGCCACGGAGAGCGCCCGGTATTCGATGTCGAGATGCTGCTTTGCCTC
This sequence comes from Mesorhizobium sp. M4A.F.Ca.ET.090.04.2.1, assembly GCF_003999085.1. Lineage (NCBI taxonomy): Bacteria > Pseudomonadati > Pseudomonadota > Alphaproteobacteria > Hyphomicrobiales > Phyllobacteriaceae > Mesorhizobium > Mesorhizobium sp. M4A.F.Ca.ET.090.04.2.1. The sequence continues at coordinate 1,100 of NZ_RZOT01000661.1, read as the reverse complement.
GCCGCCGGCGGAAATGCGCACGGCATCGCGCTGGTAGTTCTTCGCCAGCGTGGCGATCGAGCGCGGCACGGTGGCGGAAAACATCAAGGTGCGGCGCTCGGCGGGCGCGGCGTCGAGGATGAATTCGAGGTCCTCGCGAAAGCCGAGATCGAGCATCTCGTCGGCCTCGTCCAGCACCACGGCCTTGAGCGCCGACATGTCGAGCGCGCCGCGCGTAATGTGGTCGCGCAGCCGGCCCGGTGTGCCGACGACGATATGGGCGCCGCGCTCCAGCGCCCGCCGCTCGCTGCGCATGTCCATGCCGCCGACGCAGGAGGCTATCTGCGCGCCGGTCAGCTCATAGAGCCATTCCAGCTCGCGCCGCACCTGCAGCGCCAGCTCGCGCGTCGGCGCCACCACCAGGCCGAGCGGCGCGCCGGCATCGGTGAAACGCGCCGCGCCGCCAAGCAGGGTCGGGGCCAAGGCAAGGCCGAAGGCGACCGTCTTGCCGGAGCCGGTCTGGGCCGAGACCAACGCGTCGGCCGCGCGAAGCTCGGGCGCCAGCACCGCCTGCTGCACCGGCGTCAGCGCGGCATAGCCGCGTTTTTCCAGCGCCTCTGCAAGCGCAGGCACGATCGTTTCGAAACTGGACATTTTTCTCTTTCGGAATTCGGAGCTTGCCTGTCCGGCAACACATGCCGGGCTGACGCACGCAGGCGAAGGACATTTTGAGCGTTCGTACTTCCTGCGGCGGCCATTGTACAGCGCAAGCGGCACCGCCTCTCCTTCTCCCCTTGTGGGAGAAGGTGGATCGGCGCGCAGCCGAGACGGATGAGGGGTGTTCCAGCGGAGTGAGAGGTTGGTGTTTTCTGGAGCACCCCTCATCCGTCGCCTTCGGCGACACCTTCTCCCACAAGGGGAGAAGGGAGAGCGCTGCCGCCAATTGACTCTTTTACCAAACCGCGTAAAAGCCCGCTTCGAACGGGATTGTTCTTCGATGCGCGGCCTTCTGATGGCTCTTCTTGCATTCGATGCCCCCAGCCACGATGCACGGCATCGGGCCGGGCGCTTCGGCGCGCCTGCCCGTTCCAGCAAAACTACGGCCAAAACCACCACCAAAA
>NZ_RZOT01000660.1:0-2911 GCF_003999085.1 Mesorhizobium sp. M4A.F.Ca.ET.090.04.2.1 | reverse complement strand
ACCATGAGTTCCATAAAAATCAGCACTCTGAATGAGGCCGCCGAGACGGAAAAACTGTTGGCCGCGCTTCTGGTCGAGACCGTGGCCGGCGGCGGCTCGGTGAGCTTCATGCATCCGTTGGCACAGGATGCGGCGGAGGCCTTCTGGCGGAAGTCGCTTGCCGCAGTTGCGCGAGGCGAACGGGTGGTGCTTGGCGCATGGGACGGCGAGGTCCTTGCCGGCACCGTCACCTTGCTGCTCGACTTTCCTCCCAATCAGGCGCACCGGGCCGAGATCGCCAAGCTGATGACCCCGCGTCGACCGTCGCGGCCAGGGTGTGGCGACCCGGCTGATGCGGGCGGCGGAGGACATCGCCATGGAGAGCGGGCGCACCTTGCTGGTGCTAGATACTGCAAGCGAGGAGGGACCCTCCCGCCTCTACGAGAAGCTCGGCTTCACGCTGACCGGCGAAATCCCGGACTTCGCTCTGAAGCCGCATGGCGGATTGACCGGCACGCTGATCTACTGGAAACGGATCGGCGCAAGCCTACAGAGCGTCGATTCCGGCGAGGCGTGACAGCAGCCACAGACGAAAATCCTGCTCGGCCTGGGTCAGTCCCGCGGCCGAAGCGCGGGTCAGGAAATGGCCCGAGCTGCTGGAGAGCTCGAAGCCGGAAAGCGCCACAAGCGCCTTGCCGGCAAGTGCCGCATCGATCAGCGGCCTGGAGCCCAACAGGGCGCCGGCGCCGGCCTTGGCCGCCTCCATGGCGGCAACGAAACTGTCGAAGCGGTGCGAACGTCCAGTATGTCCCGGCACGCCGGCAGCGGTAAACCATTCGGCCCACATCTCGCGCGCGCCGGCGACCAGGAGCAAGGGCAGGGATGTCCAGTCCGTATTGCCGGCCAGCGCCGGAGAGGCGACCGGCACCAGCCGCTCAACGGTCAGCCTGTCGGCCTCGCGGCCGGGGAAGTTTCCGTTGCCGAAGCGGATATCGAGCGCCGAGCCCGGCTGGTCGTAGTCGGCGGGACGATGGATGGTCACCACGTCGAGCTGGATCCGCGGCAGGGCTCTCGCCAGGTCGGGGAGCGCAGGCACGAGCACCAGCAAGGCAAAGGAGATCGGCACCCGCACCGCCACGGTCTGGACGGCGCGCGGCTCGAACAATTCCGTGGTGCTGTTGGCGATGGTGGCGAAGGCCGACTGGATGTGGGGAAGATAGGCGGCGCCCTCAGGCGACAGCGCGACACCGCGGGCAAGACGCACGAACAGCCTGGTCTTCAGCCGCTGTTCGAGGGCGCGAATGTGCTGGCTGACGGCCGCCTGCGTCAGGCCGAGTTCGGCCGCCGCGGCGGTGAAGTTCGAAAGCCGCGCCGCCGCCTCGAAGCTGCGCAACCAGTCGAGCGGAGGCAAGGCGTCGGCAACTCTTCCAGCCATTAGAATTCTATAGCCATAGTCTGCAAAATGATAATTTGAGTTATGACTACGAAGTCAGCATCATGCAACCCGAAACCCTGCGGATGCGGGAAAGATGGAGCTGCTGGACATGCTGACCAAGGCGCTGATCGGCGACGAGGGACGGACGATCGAACTCAGCTGGGAGAACGGGACGCGCACCCGTTTTCACGCCATGTGGCTGCGCGACAATGCATTGGACGACAAGACGCGCAGCGCCGGCAACGGGCAGCGCCTGATCACCATCCTCGACATTCCGGCCGAGACGCGGATTGGAGCAGTCTCGATCAAGGGCGGCGCCCTGGAGATCAGCTTCGTGCCCGAGCAAAAGACCGTCAGCTTCCCGCAAGCCTGGCTGTACACGCATGCCTATGACCGCGTCGAACTGCGCAAGGGAGGCTGGACGGCCGACGTGGTTCAATGCTGGACAAGGGCGACGATGCAGAACTCGGTGCCGCGCGCGGCATATGCGGCTGCCAGCCACGATCGCAGCGTGCTCAGGGAATGGCTTTCGGCGGTGAGGACTTACGGCTTTGCGGTGATGGATGGCCTGCCGGCGGAGTCGGGGGCGCTGTGCAAGGTGTCCGACCTGTTCGGTTACATCAGGGAAACCAATTACGGGCGCTGGTTCGAGGTGCGCGCCGAGGTTATTCCGAACAATCTCGCCTACACCAATCTCGGCCTGCAGGCGCATACCGACAATCCATACCGCGATCCGGTGCCGACGCTGCAGATCCTGGCCTGCATCGAGAACACCGTCTGGGGCGGCGAATCCACCGTCGTCGACGGTTTCGCGGTGGCGACTGCGCTGCAGGTCGAAGATCCGCACGGGTTCCGTCTGCTGAGTTCCTATCCGGCGCGCTTCGAATATGCCGGCTCGTCTGGCGTGCGGCTCAAGGCCAAGCGTCCGATGATCGAGCTCGGACCGGACGGCGAGCTGATCTGCATCCGCTTCAACAACCGCTCGCTGGCGCCGACGGTCGACGTGCCATTCGCCGAGATGGACAAATACTACGCCGCTTATCGCCGGTTCGCCGAACTGATCGAGGATCCCGCCTTCGAGGTGACCTTCAAGCTGGAAGCTGGGCAGGCCTTCATCGTCGACAACACCCGCGTCATGCATGCGCGCAAGGCGTTTTCCGGCTCGGGCAAGCGCTGGCTGCAGGGCTGCTACGCCGACAAGGACGGGCTGTTGTCGACGCTGGCGGCGATCGAGCACGATTTCAGGGAGGCGGCGGAATGAACGGGCAGGCGCTGAACAGCGGCAACATCGTCGAATTCATCGCCGACATTTTTGAGCGACGCGGTGCCGAATCCTATCTCGGCGAGCCCGTCACCATGTCGGAGCACATGCTGCAGGGCGCGTGGCTGGCCGAGCAGGACGGCGCGCCGGACGAACTGGTGGCGGCGGCGCTGCTGCACGACATAGGACACTACACCGGCGAGTTCGGCACCTATTCGCCCGACGATGTCGAGGAC
>NZ_RZOT01000065.1:0-15741 GCF_003999085.1 Mesorhizobium sp. M4A.F.Ca.ET.090.04.2.1 | reverse complement strand
CCCGATTTGACCTTGCGGATTTCCATGCCGGTCGCCGGCGTGCGGCCGACCTGGGCTGCGATCGACTGCCGCTTGACGCCCGGCTTGTGGCGCAGCGTCAGCACGATGGCGCCGATCATGGCGACAAGCAGCACGAGGCCGGCGATCTGGAAGTAGTAGAGGTAGTCCGTGTAGAGGATATCGCCGAGCGCGGCCGTGTTGGTGCGCTGGGCGAGATCCGGGATGGGCTTGGCCACTGTCGAGGCCAGCTGCGGCGCGAAAGTGTAGCCGCCGAGCACGACAATCAGTTCCGCCGCCAGGATCAGCCCGACCAGCGCGCCGATCGGGGCGTATTGCAGCGCGCCTTCCTTCATCTCGGCGAAGTCGACGTCGAGCATCATGACGACGAACAGGAACAGCACCATCACGGCGCCGACATAGACGACGAGCAGGATCATCGCCAGGAACTCGGCGCCGGTCAGCATGAACAGGCCGGCGGCATTGAAGAAGGTCAGGATCAGGAACAGCACCGAATGCACAGGGTTGCGCGACGAAATGACCATGAAGGCCGACGCCACCGCGACAAAGGCGAAGAGGTAGAAGAAAGCCGCCTCTAGTCCACTCAGCATGGGGATCCCCCGGGTTCCTGTCCGAACAGGACGTTCGTCCTGTTCGCTCTTTCTGGCTTCGTACCGCCTCCGGTGCCGAAGCCGCGTTGTCCTTAAACGAGGCCCCTCGCCCCGTCCATGCGTCAAATGTCAGCGGTAGGGCGCGTCCAGAGCGATGTTGCGCGCCAGTTCGCGTTCCCAGCGATCGCCGTTCGCGAGCAGCTTTTCCTTGTTGTAGTAAAGCTCCTCGCGCGTCTCGGTCGCGAATTCGAAATTCGGCCCCTCGACGATGGCGTCGACCGGGCAGGCCTCCTGGCAGAAGCCGCAATAGATGCACTTCACCATGTCGATGTCGTAGCGCACGGTGCGGCGCGTGCCGTCGTTGCGGCGCGGGCCGGCCTCGATGGTGATCGCCTGCGCCGGGCAGATCGCCTCGCACAGCTTGCAGGCGATGCAGCGCTCTTCGCCATTGGGGTAGCGGCGCAGCGCATGCTCGCCGCGGAAGCGGGGGCTGATCGGCCCCTTCTCGTGCGGATAGTTGATCGTCTCCTTCGGCGCGAAGAACTGGCGCATCGACAGGAAGAAGGCGCTGACGAAATCCTTCAGCAGCAGCGCCTTTGCGGCTTGGGAAAGAGCGGACATTACGCAAACCCCGTGAGCTTGAGGAAGGCTGCGGTGGCGATGACCATGAACAGCGAGATCGGCAGGAAGACCTTCCAACCTAGCCGCATCAGCTGGTCATAGCGGTAGCGCGGCACGAACGCCTTCACCATGGAAATGCCGAAGAACACCAGGCAGACCTTGAGCACGAACCAGATCAGCCCCGGCACCCAGGTGAAGGGCGCGAAGTCGAAGGGCGGCAGCCAGCCGCCGAGGAACAGGATGGTCGCCAGCGCGCACATCAGGACGATGGCGACATACTCGCCAAGGAAGAAGAGCAAGAACGGCGTCGACGAGTATTCGACCATGTGGCCGGCGACCAGTTCCGATTCGGCCTCCACCAGATCGAAAGGCGGGCGGTTCGTCTCGGCCAGCGCCGAGATGAAGAAAATGACGAACATCGGGAACAGCGACAGCCAGTGCCAGTCGAGGAAGGTGTTGGGCAGGCCGAGCCGGGTGCCGAGCCCATCGTGCTGCGACATGACGATGTCGGACAGGTTGAGCGAGCCGACGCACAAGAGCACGGTGACGATGACGAAGCCGATCGAGACTTCGTAGGACACCATCTGCGCGGCCGACCTCAGCGCGCCGAGGAACGGATATTTCGAGTTCGACGCCCAGCCGCCCATGATCACGCCATAGACCTCGAGCGAGGAGATGGCGAAGACATAGAGGATACCGACATTGACGTTGGCGATCGCCCAGCCCTGGTTGACCGGAATGACCGCCCAGGCCGAGATCGCCAGCACCGCCGACACCAGCGGCGCCAGCAGGAAGACGCCCTTGTTGGCGCCGGACGGGATCACCGGCTCCTTGAAGACGAACTTCAACAGGTCGGCGAAAGCCTGCAGCGTGCCCCAGGGGCCAACCACGTTCGGTCCGCGGCGCAGTTGCACCGCCGCCCAGATCTTGCGGTCGGCGTAGAGAATGTAGGCGACGAAGACCAAGAGCACGACGATCAGCACGACCGACTTCAGCAGGATGATCAGCGCCGGCAGCACGTAGAAGGAGAAGAAGGTTTCCATGCTTATTCCGCCGCCTGCTTGAAGCCGCTCTTGGCCAGCGCCGAGCATTCGGCCATCACGGCAGAGGCCCGCGCGATCGGGTTGGTCAGGTAGAAGTCCTTCACCGGCGAGGTGAAGGTGCCCTTGTTCAGCCGGCCACCGAGCTTCGCCGCCCTGGCGACGTCATCGGCGCTGCCGGCCAGAACCTGGTCGATGCGGGCAAGATGCGGATATTCGCCATAGAGCTTGGCGCGCAGTTGCGGCAGCGAGTCGAAAGGCAGCTTCTTGCCGAGCACATCAGACAATGCCCTGAGGATCGCCCAGTCCTCGCGTGCATCGCCGGGCGCGAAACCGGCGCGATTGGTATGCTGCACGCGGCCTTCCGTGTTGACGTAGGTGCCGGACTTTTCGGTGTAGGCGGCGGCCGGCAGGATGACGTTGGCACGGTGCGCGCCGGCGTCGCCATGCGTGCCGATATAGACGACGAATGCGCCGCCGGTCTTGGCCATGTCGATCTCGTCGGCGCCGAGCAGGAACAGAAGATCTGTCTCGCCGAGCATGCCCGCGACGCCCTTGCCGCCCTCGCCCGGCACAAAGCCGAGGTCGAGACCGCCGACGCGACCGGCAGCATTATGGAGCACGGCAAAACCGTTCCAGTCGGCACGGGCGGCATTGACCGCCGCGGCGAGCTTGGCCGCCTGGCCGAGCACGGCGGCACCGTCGGCGCGCGCCAGCGCGCCCTGGCCGACGATGATCAGCGGGTGCGTCGCCTTTTTCAGCACCTGGAAGAACTTGCCGTTGCCGTCGGCCAGGTCCTTCAGCGATTCCGGACCGGCGCCGATCTGCTCATAGTCGTAGCGCGTGTCACCGATCTCGCCGATAACGCCGATCGGCAGGTTGCCGATGCGCCAGCGCTTGCGGATGCGGGCATTGAGCACCGAGGCCTCGAAGCGCGGGTTGGCGCCGATGATCAGCACCGCGTCGGCCTGCTCGATGCCCTCGATGGTCGGGTTGAAGATGTAGCTGGCGCGGCCGAGCGACGGATCGAGCGCGGCGCCATCCTGGCGGCAGTCGGTATTCTTCGAGCCGAGCGCCGCCATCAGAAGCTTCAGCGCATAGATCTCCTCGACGGCGGAGAGATCGCCGGCGACGGCGCCGATCCGCTCGGGCGTGGTCTTGCCCACTTCGTCCTTGATCGCTGCGAAGGCTTCGGCCCAGCTTGCCGCGACGAGCTTGCCATCCTTACGCACATAGGGGCGGTCGAGGCGCTGCGTGCGCAGCCCGTCCCAGATGAAGCGGGTCTTGTCCGAGATCCACTCCTCGTTCACCGCCTCGTTGACGCGCGGCAGGATGCGCATCACCTCGCGCCCCCTGGAATCGACGCGGATCGCCGAGCCGACCGCGTCCATGACGTCGATCGATTCCGTCTTGGTCAGTTCCCACGGCCGCGCCTGGAACGCGAAGGGCTTGGAAGTCAGCGCGCCGACCGGGCAGAGATCGATGACATTGCCCTGCAATTCCGAGGTCATTGCCTGTTCGAGATAGGTGGTGATCTCGGCATCCTCGCCGCGGCCGATCAGGCCGAGTTCGGAAATGCCGGCGACCTCGGTGGTGAAGCGGACGCAGCGCGTGCAGTGGATGCAGCGGTTCATCACCGTCTTCACGAGCGGCCCGATATACTTGTCTTCCACCGCGCGCTTGTTCTCGTGATAGCGCGAGGAATCGACGCCGAAGGCCATCGCCTGGTCCTGCAGGTCGCATTCGCCGCCCTGGTCGCAGATCGGGCAATCCAGCGGATGGTTGATCAGCAGGAATTCCATCACGCCTTCGCGGGCCTTCTTGACCATCGGCGTGTTGGTGAAGATTTCCGGTGGCTCGCCGTTCGGGCCCGGACGCAGGTCGCGCACGCCCATGGCGCAGGAGGCCTGCGGCTTGGGCGGGCCGCCCTTCACCTCGATCAGGCACATGCGGCAGTTGCCGGCGATCGACAGCCGCTCATGGAAGCAGAAGCGCGGCACTTCCGCGCCGGCATCCTCGGCTGCCTGCAGCAGCGTGTAGTGGTCGGGTACAGTGATCTCTTTCCCGTCGACCTTGAGCTTTGCCATCTCGCCTCAAACCTCTGCGGACGTCCCGCAATCCTCTTTCCGGGCGCGGCCAAAACCGCGCCCGGCATTGAATTTCAACCTTTGGCCGCCAGCGCCGTTGCCTGGCCAGTCCAGTCGTCGCGGCCGATGCGGCCGGCGAGCGACAGATAGTCCTCGACCCAGGCGATCTCTTCCGCCGTCCAGGCCGCGATCTGGCCATATGTCCAGATGCCGAGGCCATTGAGGACCTTCTCCAGCTTCGGGCCAATGCCTGAGATCGCCTTCAGGTCGGCCGGCGCCGCCGGCCGGTCCATGGCCTTGGGCTGCCTGAAATCCTCCGGCATCAGCCCGGTCGCGGCACTGCTTGCCACAGTGTCAGTGCCGGTGGTGTCCTGCACCTTTTCCACGGAGGCCTGGGCAATGTCGGTCACATCCCTGGCGAAGGTCTGCGCCTCGGCGATCAGCGTCTTTGTCGCCTTGCGCGCCTTGGACGAGGTCTTCTGGGCTTGCTCCAGCTCTTCGCTCCGCGCCTCGAAATCATCGACGATCGGCTGGAACAGCCGCTGCGAGGCCTCGGTGGCGCCCGAAAGCGCGCCCAGCCACACGCCGAGGGCATGATTGGCCAGCCCGATGCTGATCGCCGACATGGCGGCGACACCGGCGACAGGATGCGCCAGGAGATTGACGGCGCTGGCCATCTCCTTCGGCATCATCCTGGTCAGATCCTGGTTCATCTTCTCTAACTGGTCCATGTCGGGCATCAGTGCATAGGGTATCGAATACAGCGCCATCGAGTGCTCCTGGTCGTTTCTTCGTATGCCCCGCCCGTTATTCCTGTTCCGGGCTCTCGCCCGCAATTCCAACCTTATTCCGCCGCCACCATCACCGGCTCCACCCGGTGCGCGTTGCGCGAAAACTCATCGATGCGGCGCTCCACCTCGCCACGGAAATGCCGCATCAGGCCCTGGATCGGCCATGCCGCCGCGTCGCCCAGCGCGCAGATCGTGTGCCCCTCGACCTGCTTGGTGACGTCGAGCAGCATGTCGATCTCGCGCTTCTGCGCCTCGCCGCGCACCAGCCGCTCCATCACCCGCCACATCCAGCCGGTGCCTTCGCGGCACGGCGTGCACTGGCCGCAGCTTTCGTGCTTGTAGAAGTAGGAAAGCCTGGCGATCGCCTTCACGATATCGGTCGACTTGTCCATGACGATGACAGCCGCCGTGCCGAGGCCCGATTTCAAGTCGCGCAACGCGTCGAAATCCATCGGCGTGTCGATGATCTGCTCGGCCGGCACCAGCGGCACCGAAGCGCCGCCCGGAATGACCGCCAGAAGATTGTCCCAGCCACCGCGGATGCCGCCGCAATGCGTGTCGATCAGCTCGCGGAACGGGATCGACATCGCCTCTTCGACGGTGCACGGGTTGTTGACGTGACCGGAGACGCAGAACAGCTTGGTGCCGACATTGTTCGGCCGGCCGAAGGACGAGAACCAGGCAGCGCCGCGGCGCAGGATGGTTGGCGCGACCGCGATCGACTCGACATTGTTGACCGTCGTCGGGCAGCCATAGAGGCCGACATTGGCCGGGAACGGCGGCTTCAGACGCGGCTGGCCCTTCTTGCCTTCGAGGCTTTCGAGCAGAGCCGTCTCCTCGCCGCAGATATAGGCACCGGCGCCATGGTGCATATAGACGTCGAAGTCGTAGCCGGAAGTGTTGTTCTTGCCGATCAGCTTGGCCTCATAGGCCTCGTCGATGGCCCGCTGCAGCGCTTCGCGCTCCCTGATGAACTCGCCGCGCACATAGATGTAGGCGGCGATCGCGCCCATGGCGAAGCCAGCGAGCAGCGCGCCCTCGACCAGCGTGTGCGGATCGTTGCGCAGGATGTCGCGGTCCTTGCAGGTGCCGGGCTCGGATTCGTCGGCGTTGATGACCAGATAGCTCGGCCGGCCGTCGCTCTGCTTGGGCATGAACGACCACTTGAGTCCGGTCGGGAAGCCGGCGCCGCCGCGTCCGCGCAGGCCCGACGCCTTCATCTCGTTGACGATCCAGTCGCGCCCCTTGGCGATGATGCCTGGCGTGTTGTCCCAGGCGCCGCGCGCCATCGCTCCGTTGAGCGACTTGTCGAAGAGGCCGTATATGTTGGTGAAGATGCGGTCTTTGTCCTGAAGCATTGTTCGTCCCTCAGACCGGCTTCTTGCCGAAGACGCGGATATATTCGGCCACCCCGCCCTTGGCGAGCGCCTTGGCCTGCTTGACCCAGTCGTCGCGCTCGATGCGGCCATGGAAGGAGAGATAGGCGTCCACCCAGTCGCGCTCGGCCTTCTTCCACGACGCGACCTGCGCGAAGGTGTAGATGCCCAGCGAATGCAGCGTGCCCTCGATCTTCGGACCGACGCCGGAGATCAGCTTGAGGTCGTCGACCGCAACGGGCCGTTCTATGCCAGCGGGCCTGTTCTTGTCGTCGAGTGAAGGCTTTGCCTGCTTGACGGCTGGCTGCTTGGCTTCCGGCGCCTTGAAGGCGGAAGCCGGCTCGGCCTTGGCCCTCGGACCACTGCGCTGCTTCGAGACACCCTCGACTTCCGGCGAAGCCTTGTTGGCATTGGCGGCCGAATGCCGCGGGGCCGACACGCTCGCCGCCTTTTCCACGGCCAGCGCGACCTTGACCGGCGAAGGCGTGTTCAGCGCCGGGCTGGTCTCGGGCGCATCGGTCTTCGGCTTGCCGGCCTTCGACGGGCCCACGGGGGCAGCCGGCGCCGGCACCTCCGTTGCGATAATGGCGTCGGGAGCGGCCTTGGCCGCCTTCGCCGCCGCCTTGGCTTCCTTCTCGCGTGTCGACTTCAGGATCGCCTTCTCGCTCTTCAGCGTCGTCAGGCCGGTGGCTGGCTCCGAGCCGGTGCGGCCATTCTGCGGGCCAGGCGTCACCGAGGCGCCCTTGCCACCTTCGTAGAGGTCGATGATCTCGGCCAGCCGCTCCGGCGTCAGGTCCTCGAACGTATCCTTGAAGATCATCACCATCGGCGCGTTGACGCAGGCGCCGAGGCATTCGACCTCCTCCCACGACAGCGTGCCCTTGTCGTTGGTGTGGAACTGGTCGTGGTGGATCTTCGAGCGGCAGACATCCATCAGTCCTTCCGAGCCGCGCAGCATGCAGGGCGTGGTGCCGCAGACCTGGATATGCGCGCGCGTTCCGACCGGGTTGAGCTGGTACTGCGTGTAGAAGGTCGCGACCTCGAGCCCGCGGATGCGCGGCATGCCGAGCATGTCGGAGATCGTCTCAATCGCCGCCTTGGTGACCCAGCCTTCCTGCTCCTGCGCCAGCATCAACAGCGGGATGATCGCCGACTGCTCGCGGCCCTTCGGATATTTCTTGATCCACTGCTTGGCCGCGGCCGTATTCGCCCTGTTGAAGGCGAAGGAAGCTGGCTGGACGCTGGCATCTGCGAGACGGCGGACTGACATTTAGCGATCGACCTCACCAAACACGATATCGAGCGAACCCAGCACGGCGGTGACGTCGGCCAGCATGTGGCCGCGGCACAGGAAATCCATGGCCTGCAGATGCGCGAAGCCGGGCGCGCGCAGCTTGCAGCGGTAGGGCTTGTTGGTGCCGTCGGAGACCAGATAGACGCCGAACTCGCCCTTCGGCGCCTCGACGGCGGCATAGACCTCGCCGGCAGGTACGCGGTAGCCCTCGGTGTAGAGCTTGAAGTGGTGGATCAGCGCTTCCATCGAGCGCTTCATCGCCTGGCGCTTCGGCGGCACCACCTTGCCGTCGAGGTTGGACACCGGGCCGCTGCTTTCCTTGCCGAGCAGCAGGTCGACGCACTGGCGCATGATCTTCGCCGACTGGCGCATCTCTTCCATGCGCACGAGATAGCGGTCGTAGCAGTCGCCGTTCTTGCCGATCGGGATGTCGAAATCCATCTCGGAATAGCATTCATAGGGCTGCGACTTGCGCAGGTCCCAGGCAGCGCCCGAGCCGCGCACCATCACGCCGGAGAAGCCCCAGGCCCAGGCATCGGCCAGCGACACCGTGCCGATATCGACATTGCGCTGCTTGAAGATGCGGTTTGGCGTGAGCAGCGCATCGAGGTCGTCGATCGACTTCAGGAACGGATCGATCCACTTGCCGATGTCCTCGACCAGCTTCTGCGGCAGGTCCTGGTGCACGCCGCCGGGGCGGAAATAGGCCGCGTGCATGCGCGAACCCGAGGCGCGCTCGTAAAACACCATCAGCTTTTCGCGTTCGACGAAGCCCCACAGCGGCGGCGTCAGCGCGCCGACGTCCATCGCCTGCGTCGTCACATTGAGGATGTGCGACATGATGCGGCCCATCTCGGAATAGAGCACCCGGATCAGCTGGCCGCGCTTCGGCACCTCGATGCCGAGCAGCCGCTCGGCGGCGAGCGCGAAGGCGTGCTCCTGGTTCATCGGCGCGCAATAGTCGAGCCGGTCGAGATAGGGTACCGCCTGCAGATAGGTCTTGGCCTCGATCAGCTTCTCGGTGCCGCGATGCAGCAGCCCGATATGCGGATCGACGCGGTCGACCACCTCGCCGTCCAGCTCCAGCACCAGGCGCAAAACGCCATGCGCCGCAGGATGTTGCGGTCCGAAATTGATGTTGAAGTTGCGGACGGAGGTTTCAGCCATTCTGGCGCCTCTGGCGAAGAGTCAGTAGTGAGTAGTGAGTAGTGATCATCAATCTCAATGCCTACTTATTCGCCTGTTTTGCCTGCACCGTCCGATAAGTATCGCATCATTTTCCCAATCTCTTCGCATCGCAGCAGCAGCTCAATCTCGTTGGCTTTTCCAGCATGCCGAAACGACATGCCAGCAATACGTGTGTTTCGAGTTCCTTCAACGAACCCTGCGCCATGCGCAGGAATTGAACGAACGACCCTCTGTTTTCGCGACCATATCCCTCGGCGATGTTGGCGGCGATAGATACCGCCGAGCGACGCATCTGAGAGGTCATTCCATAAATCTCGTCTTTCGGGAAACCTTTGGTGACACGGTAACAATCTTCGGCGAGAACCATCGCCGATTGCCACACCATCAGGTCGCGATAAGATTCGATCCGCTTTTCCAATTCCTTCCCTACTGACTACTCACTACTTCCCTACTCACTGCTTGGCTTTTTCATCCCCCGGCAGCACGTAATCCGTGCCTTCCCATGGGGAGAGGAAATCGAAATTGCGGAATTCCTGCTTGAGCTCGACCGGCTCGTAGATGACGCGCTTGGCTTCGTCGTCGTAACGCACCTCGACGAAGCCTGTGAGCGGGAAATCCTTGCGAAGCGGATGGCCTTCGAAACCGTAGTCGGTGAGGATGCGCCGCAGGTCGGGATGGCCCGAAAACAGCACGCCATAGAGGTCGTAGGTCTCGCGCTCGAACCAGTCGGCGCCAGGATAGACGGCGGTGAGCGAGGGAACCAGCGTCTCCTCGTCGGCCTGGACCTTGAGGCGGATGCGCACATTCTGCTTCGGCGACAGCAGGTGATAGACGACATCGAAGCGCTTGGCTCGCGACGGATAGTCAGCGCCGCAGACGTCGATGATCGAGATGAACTGGCAGCGCTGATCATCGCGCAGGAAGGTCGCCACCTCGATCAGGTTGATCGGCTCCACGGAGACGGTGAGTTCGCCATAGGCCAGCACCGCTTCGCCAATCCGGTCGGTCATCTTCTCGCCCAGATAGGTCGAGAGTTCATTCAGCTTCTGGCTCATTGGTTCACCGCTCGATCGTGCCGGTGCGGCGGATCTTCTTCTGCAGCAGAAGAATGCCGTAAAGCAGCGCTTCCGCGCTCGGCGGGCAGCCGGGCACATAGATGTCGACGGGCACGACACGGTCGCAGCCGCGCACCACCGAATAGGAATAGTGGTAGTAGCCGCCGCCATTGGCGCAGGAGCCCATGGAGATGACGTAGCGCGGCTCCGGCATCTGGTCGTAGACCTTGCGCAGCGCCGGCGCCATCTTGTTGGTCAGCGTGCCGGCGACGATCATGATGTCGGACTGGCGCGGGGACGCGCGCGGCGCGACGCCGAACCTCTCCGAGTCATAGCGCGGCATCGAGGTGTGGATCATCTCCACCGCGCAGCAGGCGAGGCCGAAGGTCATGAACATCAGCGAGCCGCTGCGCGCCCAGGTGATCAGCGCCTCAGTGGAGGTGACGAGGAAGCCCTTGTCGGCCAGCTCGTTGTTGATCTCGAGGAAGAACGGGTCATCCTGCCCCACCGGCCGGCCGGTGTTGGGATCGATGATGCCCTTGGGCTTCGGCGCGACGAGGGTGCCTGAACTGTCGTTCAATCCCATTCCAGCGCTCCTTTTTTCCATTCATAGGCAAAGCCGATGGTCAGCACCGCCAGAAACACCATCATCGACCAGAACCCGAGCATGCCGATCTTCGAGAAGGACACCGCCCACGGGAACAGGAAGGCCACTTCCAGATCGAAGATGATGAACAGGATCGACACCAGGTAGAAGCGGATGTCGAACTTCATTCGGGCGTCGTCGAACGAGTTGAAGCCGCATTCATAAGCGGAAAGCTTTTCCGGATCGGGGCTGCGGTAGGCCACCAGGAACGGCGCCACGAGCAGCGCCAAGCCGACGACAAGCGCCACGCCGATAAACAGGACGATGGGCAGATACGAACTCAAAAGTGCGTTCATGCTGCGGCTTTCCGTTGGCGGTCAATCCACGTTGATTACAGCAAGCGATCCTATTGCGGAAGCGTGACAGATTCACCGCTGAACCGTTTTAAGGGCCTATGCTGCAACGCGGCGAGGGTTAGCGCAGCGCTTTCGGCGAAGCAAGTCAAACCTTGTTCAAAACGCGACGCTCGACGCCTTATCGAATGAAACTGGTCCGATCCGCTCCTGTTTGATTTCCTTCATTTTTTACTCCACTTTTCTCTCCTGACATATCTCCCGCCATTTGCCTGCTAGCATGGCCGGAATCAGGAACCGCAAATGCGGGCCAAAGGATCAGGACAAGGCTTCCGGATGAAGGAAAAGATATCTCTCACCATGGCCAGGCGCATCGCGCTCGGCGCGCAGGGTTTCACCGACCCGCAACCGGCCGGCACGCCTGATCGCCGCCACCTCGCCCGCGTTCTCTCCCGGACCGGCCTGCTCCAGATCGATTCCGTAAGCGCGGTGGTCCGCGCCCACTATATGCCGCTCTATTCGCGCCTCGGCCCCTACCCGCTGGCGCTGCTCGACAATGCCGCCGTAACGCGCAAACGCAAGGTGTTTGAATACTGGGCGCACGAGGCCTCCTTCCTGCCGGTCGAGACCTGGCCGCTGCTGCGCTGGCGCATGCTGCGCGCCGAGCGGGGTGAGGAAATGTATCTCGGCCTCGCCAAATGGGGCCGCGAGCGCAAGGCGATGATCGAGGAGATCTACGGGCAAGTCGCCGAACGCGGGCCGATCGCCGCCTCCGACATCGAGGGCCACAAGGGCAATGGCGGCTGGTGGGGCTGGAGCGAGGCCAAGCACGCCTTCGAATGGCTGTTCTGGGCCGGCCGCATCACCACCGCCTACCGGCGCGGCTTCGAACGTTACTACGACCTGCCGGAGCGCGTGTTGCCGCAGGCGGTCCTCGACCTGCCGGTTCCCTCGGTCGAGGAAGCGCATCGCGAGCTGCTGCGCATTTCCGCCCGCGCCCATGGCATCGCCACCTATGGCGACCTGCGCGACTATTTTCGCCTGGCGCCCGGCGACACCAAGGACCGGATCGAGGAACTGGTCGAGGCGGGCGAGCTGCTGCCGGTGCGCGTCGAGGGCTGGGACAGGCCCGCCTATCTCCACAAGGACGCCCGCTTTCCGCGCCGAATAAAGGCCCGCGCCCTGCTCGCTCCCTTCGATCCGGTGGTCTTCGAGCGCACGCGGACGGAAAAGCTATTCGACTTCCGCTACCGCATCGAGATCTACACGCCGGCCGAAAAACGCCAGTACGGCTATTATGTGCTGCCCTTCCTGCTCGGCGACCGGATCGTCGCCCGCGTCGATCTGCGGGCCGATCGCCCGGCCAGCGTGCTGCGCGTCCATGCCGCCTATGCCGAGGCCGACGCTCCGCCCGAAACGGCCGGTGAACTCTTCGAGGAATTGAAGCAGATGCAGGGCTGGCTTGGGCTTGAGCGCATCGAAGTGACGCCGGCCGGCGATTTGGGGCCGGCGCTGGCTGGCGAGATAAGATAGCCAACCCCTGCAGCCTCTGTCATACACGCTCCAACAAACCTCGTAGGTTGTGCAATGGCATCGGACAAAGTGCTCGACATGATCCATGGCGCATTGATTGCGCATGGGATCGATGCAGTGCGTAGAGATCAGGACGTTCTGCTACAGTCGAGGCAACTTCGGTTTGAGGCTGAGGTATTCGAGGCGGAAGCTGGCCGGCTGGTCCTCGAAATCTACATTTTTTCCCCACTGCTTGATGTTCAGCCGGTCATTGAATCCTTTGCTGGCTTCGGTGACACGCGAGAACAAGAATTAAATCAGGCGTTTGAAAAATTTCTTCGTGGCGTTTTCCACGTGGCGATCGAGGGACTGGCTGATCATGTCTGCGACAACATGCAGGCCGAAGTAGAGGTTTGGCAGCAAAGCAGTCCCTGTTGGAAGATCTGGCAAAAAAATGTTCGCTGGAAAATCTATGGTGGACCGGTTATTTCCCAGGCCACCACCGAGCTTAATTCGCTGAACCGGGGTTATCCAACGTTCTACGCCAAGCTGGAAAAGCTGTTCATAGCTTCCGTTTCCCCTGGCAGTCACTTTGTACGCACCTTTTTTGCAGCCTTGAAAGGCGAGCTTATTTGCACCGAGGTCCTTCTGGATAATAAGGTTTGGCAAGAAGGACAGGACCTAGCCCTCAGCCATGACTGGGACCACGGCGATGGTTATCAAGCAGTCCGGCAAGTTATCCTGGCCCTGCCGATTGGCGGCACATGACAGCCTCTGACCGACATAGCCATGTCGTAGCCGCGCGTTGACACATCTGCCCGCAGAAGCCTAAATCCATGGCCAGACGGTCTCCTCCCGGCAAAAGGAGGAGCCAAGAGGGAATGCGGTGCGGGAAAAATGCCCAAATCCGCGGCTGTCCCCGCAACTGTAAGCGAAGAGCCAAGGCCGAAAGCCACTGGGATGTTCCCCGGGAAGGCGGCTAACCAAGGCGATGACCCGCGAGCCAGGAGACCTGCCGTCTGCGAGAAAAGAATCCGATCGCCCGGCGGGTTTCCGGGCAAGGAGCCTGATTTGGAGCGCGACAGCAGTTTTCCGGCTGATAGAGCGGACTTACCGTCCGGCGACGACGATGGTCCGGCCGGCGTGACCGTCATCGTCTGCTCGTCCTGCCGCGACGAGACCGGTTCCGATGCCCATCCGCGCGCCGGCGCGCTGCTCGCCGAGGACACGCGCCGGGCGGCTTCCGGCGAAAAGATCAACATCCGCACCGTCGAATGCCTCGGCAATTGTAAGCGCCGACTGAGCGCGGCACTTCTGCGCGATGGCTGCTGGAGCTACGTCTTCGGCGATCTGGATGCGACCCGTGGCACCGACCTCGTCACCTGCGCCAAGCTCTTCGCCACCTCGACCGACGGCCTCATCCCGTGGCGCGGCCGGCCCGATTCCCTGAAGCGCGGCCTTGTTGCCCGCATCCCTCCCCTCGATCTGCTGAAGGACTGACCATGACCGCTTCCGTCTCACGTGTTCCCTGCACCGTCGTCACCGGCTTCCTCGGCGCCGGCAAGACGACACTGGTCCGCCACCTCCTGGAAAACGCCGGCGGCAAGCGTATTGCGATCATTGTGAACGAGTTTGGCGATATCGGCATTGACGGCGAGATCCTGAAGGGCTGCGGCATTGACACCTGTCCGGAGGAGAACATCGTCGAACTGGCCAATGGCTGCATCTGCTGCACCGTCGCCGACGATTTCGTGCCGGCGCTCGACCAGATCCTGTCGCTGACGCCGAAGGTCGACCACATCCTGATTGAAACCTCCGGCCTCGCTCTGCCCAAGCCGCTGGTCCAGGCCTTCCAGTGGCCGAGCGTGAAGAGCCGCGTGACCGTCGATGGCGTCATCGCCGTGGTCGATGGCCCGGCACTGGCCGAAGGCCGCGTCGCCAACGACATGGACGCCCTGCAGGCGCAGCGCGCGCAAGACGAGACGCTCGACCACGACGATCCGGTCGAGGAAGTGTTCGAAGATCAGGTCGCCTGCGCCGACCTGATCATCCTGTCGAAGAGCGACCTGATGGACGCCGCCGGTTCGGCCCGCGCCAACGCCATCATCAACGAACACTCCGCCCGCGCCGTGAAGATCGTGCCGACGTCGCACGGCAAGGTCGATCCTTCCCTGCTGCTGGGGCTTGGTCTTGCCGTCGAGGACGACATCGAGAATCGCAAATCCCATCATGACGGCGCATTCGACCACGAACATGACGACTTCGACACTTTCATTGTCGACATTCCATCGATCGCCAATCCGGACGAGCTCGCAAAACGCGTCGCCGCCGCCGCCGAAGAGGAAAACGTGCTGCGCGTAAAAGGTTTCGTCGAGGTCGGCGGCAAGCCGATGCGGCTTTTGCTGCAGGCCGTCGGGCCGCGCGTCAACCACTACTACGACCGCGCCTGGACCGCCGAAGACGACCGTCGCTCGCGCCTCGTCGTCATCGGCCTGAAGGGGCTGAACCGCCCGGCGATCGAGCGTATCCTCGCCGGCTGAGGCAAACCCGAACCGCCATGCACATCCTCACCACCACATCCGCCTCGCTCGACGATCTCGCCGAGCCTGTCGATCTCAGGCAGACGCCTGCGGATGTCGTGGCGCTGTCCTTCACCGACAGCGATCTCTCGGGGCTCGCGGCTGCATGGAAGGCCGACGCGGAACGATTGCCCTCAATGCGGCTCGCCGCGTTGCGCGATCTCCGCCATCCGATGTCGGTCGACCTCTGGATCGACAGCGTCGCCCGCCATGCCAAGGTCATCCTGGTCCGCATCCTCGGCGGCTATGACTGGTGGCGCTACGGCTGCGACCAGCTCGCCGCGGTCGCGCGCGAACGCGGCATCAAGCTGGCGCTGCTGCCCGGCGAAAGCCACGACGAGGACCTCCGGCTGATCGAGGGCTCGACCCTGCCACGCGCCGAACTGGACGCCCTGCTCGGCTATTTCCGCGAAGGCGGCCCGGCCAATATGACAGCGCTGGTGAAGAGGCTGGCGCGGCTGGCTGGGTCAGACACGGCGGTGGCCGAGCCGGTTAGAGTGCCGAAGGCAGGGTATTATCAGCCGGGCCACGGCGTCGTCCCCCTCCCCCTTGAGGGGAGGGTCCGGCCGCAGGCCGGGGGTGGGGTCCTCCGCGACACGCGCCGACACCCTGAAGAACGACCGCAGGAAGAGACGTTAAGCCCAGTCGTCC
>NZ_RZOT01000659.1:0-2918 GCF_003999085.1 Mesorhizobium sp. M4A.F.Ca.ET.090.04.2.1 | reverse complement strand
GACGAAGAACAGCACCGAGAAGGCATCGCGCAGCGGCAGCGATTCCTCGGCCGCCCGGTGGCTGAGCTCGGATTCGCTCATGATCATGCCGGCGAAGAAGGCGCCCAGCGCCAGCGAGACGCCGAACAGCTTTGCTGCCCCGAAGGCGACACCCAACGCAATCGCCAGCACCGCCAGCCGGAACAGCTCGCGCGACCCGGTATGGGCGACATAATGCAGGATCCAGGGAATCACGCGGCGGCCCACCACCAGCATAACGATGACGAAGGCCACCACCTTGGCCAGCGTGACGCCGACGACGCCCCAGATGCCGTAGTTGGCCGGCAGCGCCAGCAGGCTGGCATGGTCGTCGGCCTGCGGCTGGCCGCCCAGCACACCGGCAAGCGCCGGCAAAAGCACCAGCGCCAGCACCATAGCAAGGTCCTCGACGATCAGCCAGCCGACGGCGATGCGGCCGCGCTCGGTCTCGATCAGCCGCCGTTCCTGCAAGGCGCGCAGCAGCACCACCGTCGAGGCGACGGACAATGCCAGGCCGAAGACCAGCCCGGCGCCCATCGACCAGCCGAGCAGCCAGGCAAGGCCGACGCCGAGCAGCGTGGCAAAGCCGATCTGGACGACGGCGCCGGGCACGGCGATGGCGCGGACGGAGAGAAGGTCCTTCAGGGAGAAATGCAGGCCGACGCCGAACATCAAGAGGATGACGCCGATCTCGGCAAGCTCGGTGGCAAGGCTTGCGTCGGCGACGAAGCCCGGCGTGTTCGGCCCGACCAGCACGCCGGCCACGAGATAGCCGACCAGCGGCGGGATGCGGAAACGGTTGGCGAGCGCGCCGAAAACGAAAGCCAGCCCCAGACCGGCGACGATCGTGGCGATAAGGGGCGTGTCATGCGGCATTGTCTATGGAGCGCCTTTCGAAAAAATCACGATGTAGGATAGGGCCGCCCCGCGGCCGCCGCCCTTGCAATATGGGAGGAGGCAGGGCCGCGAGGCAACCCGTAAAGCCGTGAAATCGAAAGGCAAGGGGCACGAATGCCGGGCGAAGGGCGGATTGCGCTTGCGCGGCGGGCGCCGTCAGGCTGCCTGGAGCAGGCTTTCGATCTCAGGGATGGTGTGGTTGGTCAGCGTCTTTGGAATTTCCACCGTCACCTTGTCGCCGACAAGCTTGTGGAGCTTCCGGCGCATTTCGCCCAGCACCAGCGGCGGCGCGATCAGCACGATCTCCTTGAAGGCGCCGCGATTGGCGAGCCCATAAAGCCGTTCGGCGATGTCGTCGGCGAAGCGCTCCTTGCCGATACGATGCCAGTCGGTGTCCTCGACCGCGCTGCGATGGATGGACGGCCCGTCATTGTAGCGGCCGGGGCGGTCGCTGCCTTGCTCGCGCGTGGCGGGGTTCTCCTGCTCCATCTCCTGCACGACCTGCAGGTCCGGATTGCGGGTGTTGCCTTCATTGCGCAGGAACAGCGCCTTCTCGCCATCGGCGACCACGATCCAAAGGCCATGTTTCAGAGTGACGTTGCTCATGCGGGCTCCTCCTGCTTTTGCAGTGTTGCGAACCGTTCGCGGCGGGTGGCCGGCGGGGTTCCGTATGGCAAACGCCCGCTCAAGCTGGAATGTTCCGATATTGGTCAGGCGCTCATTCAGCCACGCGCGCCGGCCGGCGACGGTATTGCGGCTTTAATCTACTAAATTGGTAGGATTTAGAAAAATCAGTTTTGTAGCGTGGAGCATTTGCAGCTAAAAACGCCTGAGATCAGGGCCCGCAATGGCGGCTTCAATCCGATCCTCTCCCGGATGTGGAATTTTTTTCTCCTGCTCTTCGCGCTTGCGAAAAAGCGATTGCCTGCCATCGCGGGATGCGCGAGTGCTTTGCTTCTGGTTTTTCACGCCCGCGCGTAAAACTGCCAAATTGCTCAGGAATCTGCTCGCCATGTCGCAGGCCAATGCCAAGCTCAACGCTTTCCCCGTCTTCATGCGGGTCGAGGGCGAAGCCGTGGCCATTGTCGGCGGCGGCGAGGCGGCACTGGCCAAGGCGCGGCTCGTCGGCCAGTCGAGCGCGGCGCTGCGCATCATAGCGCAAACCGCCGAAGCCGAGCTGCTGTCTTTCATTGCCGCGACCGGTGCTGTCCATGTCGCCGCCGCATATGAGGCTGCGCATCTCGAAGGCGCGGCCATGGTGTTCGCCGCCAGCGGCGACGAGGCGCTCGACCGCCGCGTTGCCGAGGACGCGCGCCGCTTGAGCATTCCGGTCAACGCGGTCGACCGGCCAGAGCTTTGCGATTTCTTCACGCCGGCGCTGGTCAACCGCGCGCCGGTCGCCATCGCCATCGGCACCGAAGGCGCCGGCCCGGTGTTGGCGCAGATGCTGCGCGGCCGCATCGATCGCATGCTGTCGCCGTCGCTCGGCGCGCTGGCCACGCTTGCCGCGTCCTTTCGCGGCGCCGCCGAGCGCTTGCCCAAGGGCACCGGCCGCCGCCGCTTCTGGCGCGACTTCTTCGCCGGCGCTCCGGCGCGGGCCGTGGAGGCGGGCGAACTGTCACGGGCGCATGATGCCGCTGTCGAGCTGCTTGTCTCCGACGCGCCGGCCTCGGGCCACATCGCGCTGGTCGGCGCCGGTCCGGGCGCCGAGGATCTGCTCACGCTCAGGGCGCATCGCCTGCTGCTGGAGGCCGACGTCATCGTCCATGACGCGCTGGTGCCCGACGCGATCGTCGCCATGGGCCGCCGCGACGCCGAGCGCCTGCCGGTCGGCAAGCGCAAGGGCTGCCATTCCAAGAGCCAGCAAGAGATCAACGCGCTGCTCGTCGAGCTCGGCCGCGAGGGCAAGCGCGTCGTGCGGCTGAAGTCTGGCGACCCGCTGGTGTTCGGCCGCGCCGGCGAGGAAATGGCGGCACTTCGCGATGCCGGCATCGCCTATGAGG
>NZ_RZOT01000658.1:0-2918 GCF_003999085.1 Mesorhizobium sp. M4A.F.Ca.ET.090.04.2.1 | reverse complement strand
GTGCCGGAGCGTCCGGCCTCGATCGGCCAGGTGCGCTATGGCGCCGATCCGGATGACGTGCCGCCGGTATCGCCCGCCTCGCAGGGCAATTTTCTGGCGCACACGCTCAGCACGTTGCGCCGCGCCGCCGGCACGCGGGTGTTCTGGTACCTGTTCGCCACCTTCTTCATCTGCGGCTTCACCACCAACGGGCTGGTCGGCACGCATCTCATCGCCTTCTGCGGCGACATGGGCATCGGCGAGGTGCAGGCGGCCGGCCTGTTGTCGATGATGGGCATCTTCGACCTGATCGGCACGACGCTGTCGGGCTGGCTCACCGACCGCTTCGACCCGCGCAAGCTGCTCGGCGTCTACTATGCCATCCGCGGCCTGTCGCTGATCTACCTGCCCTATTCCGGCTTCTCGGCGGTCAGCCTGATCATTTTCGCCGTGCTCTATGGGCTCGACTGGATCGCCACCGTGCCGCCGACGCTGAGGCTCGCCAACGAGGCCTTCGGCGACCGCAGCGGGCCGATCGTGTTCGGCTGGATCGTCGCTGGCCACCAGGTCGGCGCGGCGGCGGCCGCGGCGTTCGGCGGCACGATGCGCGAGCTGCAGGGCAATTACGAGCTGGCCTTCCTGATCGCCGGCATGACGGGCATCGCGGCGGCCTGCATCTCGCTCTTGATCAACACGAGCAAGCCGGCCTTCGAGCCGGAGCCGCAGCCGGCGTAGGACACGACTGCCCCTTCTCCTCTTGTGGGAGAAGGTGTCGCCGAAGGCGACGGATGAGGGGTGTTCCAGAGGACACCGACGTCCCATTCCTTCCAGTACCCCTCATTCGTCTCGGCGCTATCGCGCCGATCCACCTTCTCCCACAGGGGGAGAAGGTAAAGACACCTGTTGGTTGTCAGAAAAACTTCATGGTTCCGAGATGCGCCTGAAACATTGAGGCGGGAGCTTGGCGGTCCCGTTCAATGCCATCCCGGAGACAGCCATGAACAAGATCTCGATGACCCGCCGCGCCTTCGTCACCTCGGCGAGCGCGTTCGGCCTGGTCGGCACCTCGGGCCTCGCGCTGCCCTATTATTCGCGCGCCAGCCAGCGTCCGGCCTTCACCCATGGCGTCCAGTCGGGCGACGTCGATGCTGGAAGCGGCATGGTGTGGACGCGCACGGACCGCCCGGCGCGGGTGATGTTCGAAGTCTCGTCGACGGAGAGCTTCGCCAACGCGACCAGGCTCGCGCCGCTCGATACGTCGCCGGCCAGCGACTACACGGTGAAGCGGCTGCTCACCGATCTCGCCGCCGACCAGGACATCTTCTACCGCATGACGGCCGCCGATCTCGCCGACGTCAACGCCGTCTCCGAGCCGATCGTCGGCCGGTTCCGCACTGCGCCGGCCTCCAAGCGCGACATTCGCTTCGCCTGGTCGGGCGACACCGCCGGCCAGGGCTGGGGCATCGACGAGACCGGCATGAAGACCTACGCCACCATCGGTAAGCACACGCCCGATTTCTTCCTGCACTCCGGCGACACGATCTATGCCGACGGCGTGATGAAGGATGAGGTCGACCTGCCCGGCGGCGGCAAATGGAAGAACGCCGTGCTGATCGACGAGAAGCGCAAGGTGGCGCAGACGCTCGACGAATACCGGGCGCAGTGGAAATACAACATGATGGACAAGAACGTGCTGGGCCTCTCCGCCATCTGCCCGACCTTCTACCAGTGGGACGACCACGAGGTCGTCAACAACTGGTCGGATTCGAAGGACCTCAGCAGTGACGACCGCTATTCGGAAAAATCCATCCATGTGCTGGCGGCGCGCGCGGCGCGCGCCTTCCACGAGATGACGACGATCCGCTATGAGCCGGCCGAGCCAGGCCGCGTCTACCGCAAGATCGCCTACGGGCCGCTGCTCGACGTGTTCTTCCTGGACTTGCGCTCCTATCGCGGCCCGAACGGCCCGGACATGCAGGACACGATGACGCCGGAATCGCGCATGCTGGGCGAGCAGCAGACCAAGTGGCTGAAACGCGAGCTGACCAATTCAAGGGCGACCTGGAAGATCATCGCCGCCGACATGCCGCTTGGCCTCGTCGTCTGGAATGACGGCACCAAGAAAGTGGGCGCAGAGGCCGTCAGCAACGGCGACAACGGCCTGCCCAAAGGGCGCGAACTCGAGATCGCCGATCTGCTGCGCTACATCAAGAATGCCGGCATCAGCAACACGGTGTGGCTGACGGCCGACGTCCACTACACGGCCGCGCACTACTACAACCCCGACAAGGCGCAGTTCCAGGACTTCAATCCGTTCTGGGAATTCGTCTCAGGCCCGATCCATGCCGGCACGTTCGGGCCCAACGATTTCGACATGACCTTCGGACCGGAGCTGAAGTTCATCAAGGCGCCGACCGCCGAGCAGGGCCAGAACCTGCCGCCGTCGGCCGGCCTGCAGTTCTTCGGCCTGGTCGACATCTCAGGCGCCACCGAGCAGCTGACGGTGCGGCTGATGGATCGCGACGACAATGAGCTCTACAAGGTGACGCTCGATCCGGTGCGCTCGGCTTAGGAGACTGTTGGAAATTCTACTCCGGCGGCCATCTGCTGGCGTTTTCTGCGCTTCCGGTGCTCACGGACCCAAATTGTCCGCTCCGCTCCGGTTCTCGAAACCACCACCATATGACTCGCCGGAGCGAATTTCGAAACAGTCTCCAGGAGGACGACCGCGACCGCTGGCCGTCAGTCCGGATAGCAGACAGCGGGAATCTTCGGCCAAACGGCGCTGTCGCAGCCGGCATCCTTCTGTCGCTGCTTGAAAGCGGCGCTGACGGCGCCGGTCACCACCGGGTCGACGCCATCGGGGGCGTCGGCGAACATCTGCTCGGCCGTCTGCGTATCGGCGGGCAAAACCGGGTTTTCCCTTAGAGTCGCGGGGG
>NZ_RZOT01000657.1:0-2930 GCF_003999085.1 Mesorhizobium sp. M4A.F.Ca.ET.090.04.2.1 | reverse complement strand
CCGAGCCAAAGGCGCTCGCGCATTTGCTCGCAATAAAGAAGCGGTTCGGGGCCTTCGAAATGTTTCTTGCAAACGGCAAGACCGCAACCTTTCACCCGAAGTCCTATGTCGGACGAAGCGAAGGCCAGGTTCGGTGTCTGATCGGGTCAGCGAACCTCACGACCGGCGCCCTGACAACAAACGATGAAATTTCAATCCTGGCGACCGTGAACTCGGACGAACAACTGTCGTCGGATCTGAAAGTCACCTTTGCCGATTTTCGTGAGAGCGGCAGCTTCCAAGAACTCGATGACCTGGTGCTTGGGCAATATGCCTCGCGACACAAAGACGCCGAGCGATTGCGACGCAAACTTGAGAAAGAGCTCGAAGACAACTTCGCCGCACAGTTCGATCTGCGGCGCTTGAATGGCTTCCTCCGCCAGTACCGCGCAGACAAGACCGAACGTTCCGCGCTGGCGAAGCGCCGGACCGATCGGGACAAGGCATTGAAGGTTCAGCAATTGATCGCGGATCTCGGCAACGCGCCGAGGATTTCGAAGGAAATGAGGAGCGTCTTCGCAGAGAATCTAAGCAATCTGATTTCTTCAAGAGAGCCTTATCAACATCTCTGGCATTCCGGCGACATTCATCGACGAGGGTCGGCGGCACTCGATCATCCCAAGAAGACGATCACACTGTTCGCCGCGGGCAGGAAGGCAGCCAAACTCGCGCCAGAACGGGGTTACGAGCAGATGCGTCAGCTAGCGCTCGGTATTCCTGGCGTGGGCGTGAATATGATCACGGCGATTCTCTGCACCTTCGCCCCGAAGCGGTACGCTGTCTTCAACGGCAATACCTCCGGCGCCCTAGCGGCGATCGGCATTGGCGCGCCTCGAAGTCCAACTGTCGCAACGCTGTCGGCCGAACGATACACGCAATTGTGCGCTACCATCGACGCGCTGCGGAGGCGCATCGGTGGCGCTGATTTCACGGACGCCGACGCGTTTCTCAACTGGCTGTATTTCAAGACGAAGCCTTCCAAGCGCGCGCATGAGGGAGGCGCCCCAAAAACCTCACCTTGCGTGTCGCGGCCACGCCAAGTTGTCCGGCAGCACCGCGCCTCTAATCGGCCGTTCAGGCAGAGTTTGCCTTCACCGAAAGCGGGCAGTCCGTTCGAGTGAACCACATGGCCCATAGTGCCCCAATCGAACGAATCTCGCTTCTATGGCGTGACCCGAACGGCGCTCTCAGCACGCCCACGGCATCAGAGTTGTCAGCTGGAAATAAATGCGCCAGGTGAGTAGCGCCCCGAGCCCGCAGACGACAAGGATGATGCCAAGGACGAATCGGTGAAGTGTAATCCGGTTTTCCAGCTTGCGATAAAGAGGGAGGAACTCCGCGGCGACGACCGAGTAATCGCCCTTCAGCTTGGTCTTCTGTCGGGTCAGATCGTCGTCTATCGTCGACAGCGTCAGCAGCTGGTTGACGATGGCAAACGCCAGGAGGGCAACGAACAGCGTTGCACCGAGCGAGATGGCGAGGTTTGCCCAGAAATTCACGTCGCATTGAGTTGCGGGCTTGAGCTGCGTGGCGATGATCACACTCGCGACGGGAATGCCCATTATCTGGTTCTGGATGTCATGGAATGTCTTATGGATCTTACCGGTGTAGTCCGCGATGGCCTCTTCCGCCTTCCCCCGGATCTTGTCGTACGAGAACTCCGACGCGAACAGCCTATAGCTGTCCTCGCACTTTGTGACGAAGTCCCGAAAGTGTCGAAGAAGGTACCTGAAGCGCTCGCCTTCGGGATGGGTGCGACACGTCTCGATGAGCGTGGTAGCAACGATCGCAGCCTTCTGGTCCTTGTGCACCTTCTGCATGACGAAGTTCTCGAACTCGTCGACCAGTATGGAGTTTACGGAGACAAGGTCCGATGACCTGAAGTCTACACGGACCATCAGCCGGATCGAGCCGAGGAACAGCATCTCCGCCTGGTACGGGTCGAGAAACGCAGCCGCCTCTTTTAAGGTGCGGACCAGGCGCAATGCGTTCCGGTAGCGCGCGACGGCGTCGGGAACGACGGTATCGTTGTAGGCGAACCTCTCCTCGATCAGGTAATAGCGCTCCGGCTCGGCTATGCGGTTGCGACGGTTCTCGAGCAGCCGGTCGAGGGTGAGCGCGAGGAAGCCAAGTCCTGTGCGTGGAGCGCCGATTTCGACGCTAACTGTCGCGCCTATGACGACCGCCGACGCTGAGTCGACCGTGAATGCCGCGTCGTCGAAAGCCTTCTCATCGCTTTCAATCTGCTTCAGCGTTTCCACAATGCTGTAATCGCGGACCGTCAACTTTCCCGCGGAGCCATCTTTCGAGAACTCCGTGTTGCGGTAGAGTGCTATCAGCTGGTCGAACGTGATCATGAGGCTACGCTACTCCTGATCGTGTTCCAGTCTTTCGATCAGGTCGGGAGGGAGTTCGGTGAAGGTCAGGGTCTTCTTGTCGTCGTTATAGACGATCTTGCCGTCGGTAAGGGCTTGCCGATTGAATTCGACCGACCAGAGCCGCGTCTTCGCGGAGAACTTCACCATCGGCGACAGCGCTCGCTTCTTCGGAACGAAGCCGTCGCCAAGTCCGACATCCGGATCTCCGAGCGATTTGGCGAGTTCTTTCGGGTTCTCTGGAAAGAGCTCGTTGGAGAATGTCTCGAGATCCAAAGGCTCGTTGTCCCGGATGTATCGCTGGCAGATGTCGTACGCCTTCTGCAGGAAAGCTTGCTTGTCCTTCACGAAGCCCTTCGCCGGCTCGGCGAAACCGTTCAGCACGCGCACCAGTGTCCTGGTATCCTCGAGGTCCTGAACGGTGCTGTCGCAACCGAGGAACTCCTTGAAGTACTCGGCGACGTTCCCCTTGCCCTTTAGGAAGCCGATGTAACGGTCCGCCGAGTTAGTCCATGC
>NZ_RZOT01000656.1:0-2934 GCF_003999085.1 Mesorhizobium sp. M4A.F.Ca.ET.090.04.2.1 | reverse complement strand
GATGCCGAGCGCGGCCAGGCGGTCGGGATCGAGCTCGACGCGGATGACACGGTCGACGCCGCCGGAGCGGGTGATCTTGGAGACGCCGTCGACGCCGAGCAGGGCCTTGGCCACGTCGTTGTCAATGTACCAGCTCAGTTGATCGGGCGACATGGTCGGCGCCTCGACGACATAGGTCAGCACCGAATTGCCGTTGGCGTTGACCTTGGCCACGACCGGTGTCTGGGCGGCGGCCGGCAGGCTGGACTGCACGCCCGAGACCGCGTTGCGGACGTCGTTGGTGGCAGTCTCCGGATCGGTGCCGAGGGTGAACTCGACCGTGGTGACGGACGAGCCCTCGCTGATCGAGGTCGAGACATCGTCGACGCCTTCCAGTGTCGCCACGGCATTCTCGATCACCCGCGCGACCTGAACTTCCATCTCGCTCGGAGCCGCGCCCGGCTGCGCCACAGTCACGGTGACGGTCGGCAGGTCGATGTCGGGCATGTTGTTGGTGCGCAGCTGCATGAAGCCGTAGAGGCCGGCGATGGTAAGCGACAGGAAGAGCACGATGGTCGGAACCGGGTTGCGGATCGACCAGGAAGAAATGGCGTTCATTGCGCGCTCCCCGTCGAGCCCGCGGCAGCGCCGGCGTCGGCCACGGCGGAGGCGACGCGCACCAGATTGCCGTCCGAGAGGAAGCCGGCGCCGGCGACCACGACATGATCGCCTTCGGAGAGACCGCTTTCGATGGCGACACGGCCGCTCTGGCGCGTGCCGGTCGTGACGAGACGCGCGCTGACCTTGTCGGCAGCGTCGACGACGAAGACAGCCGGCTTGCCGTCATGCCAGACAAGCGCGGCTTCGGCGACGCTCAGCCGTTGCGAGGCGGCGGTCGCGATCGAGACGCGGGCGAACATGCCCGGCTTCAGGCGGGAGGCTTCGCCGAGCGAGACATAGACGGTGGCGAGCCGCGTGGTGGTGTTGACCGTTTCGGCGATCGAGGAAACGCTGCCGGCAAAGTGGCGGCCGGAGGCGTCGACAACGTCGGCGGCCTGCCCAACGGAGATCGCCGCCAGGTCCTTCTCGGGCACAAGCACGCCGACCTCCAGCCTGCCGTCGCGGATGATCTTCATCAGTTCGGTTCCGGCCTGGACGATCGACCCGGCGACCGCCGGCTTGCTGGAGACGATGCCATCGAACGGCGCACGGATGGTGGTGCGGTCGAGCTCGGCCTGCAGCCGCTCAGTGGCGGCTTGCGCCTGGTCGACCCCAGCCTTGCCGGTCTTGACGGCGGTTGTCTTCTCCTCTGCAGTCTCGGCGCTGACGGCGTTGCTGGCCAAGAGTTTGTCGGCGCGGGCGGCTGCCGATTTCGCGGATTCAAGCGTCGCCTGCGCCTCCGCGACCGCTGCCTTCTGCTCCGCGAGCTGGGCTTTGAGCAGCGAGTCATCCAGCCGGGCCACGACATCGCCCGCCTTCACATGATCGCCTTCGGCAACCAGCACGTCGGTCAGGCGCAAGCCGCTCTCCTCCGCTCCAATCGTCGCTTCCTGCCAGGCGGCGACCGTGGCGGTGGCGCTGACGGAAGCCGTGATCGCCTCGGAGCGGACCACCTCGACGGAAACGGTCAGCGTGGCGGCCTGAGCGGCCGTCCGCGCCGCTGGTTCGGGCGCGCCGCGGCCATAGGCTTTCAGCGCCACGACGGCGGCGAGCGCAACCAATGCGGCCAGCAGGAGGAGATGCCTCTTACGCAATTTTCTGGTCATGATTCTTGCTGCTTGAAGGGTCGGAGAGCGGAAGCGATAGGCGGTAGGCGGCGAAGCTCAGCCGGATCGCGCCCTTGAGCGTCTCCGCCGGCAGGACCAATGGCGTGGAGCGGGCGCGGTGGCCGATCGGCAGGCCTGGGCCGATGGAGGCGATCAGCCGCAGCATCATCAGGGCTTCCCACAATTGTCGTGCTTTCGTTTTTCAATGACTGCAGTCTGCCGCCTGCAGAACCGGCCGGCCCGTGAACGGGTGGGTCAGCGGGCCGGCCGGTGCAGCCGGTCAGAGTTGTTCGCCATTCCGGGGTAGGGGTGGCGGAAGCTGTCCGCCGCCAGGCAGACCTCCGGGGCCGGCTGCATCGTCCGGCGGATTGCCCCAGGGACCGGGGGGAGGGCCGTGAGGTCGTTCCGCCGAAGCGAGGATCTCGAGCTGCTCGGGCGTCAGCTTGGTGCGGAGCGCTGAGATCGCGTCCTTGAGCCTGGCTGCCGCGATGGCGTGCTGCGTCACGTCGTCGGCCAGCTTCTCCTGGAAGGCGAAGGGATCGCGGGCCTCAGGCTTGCCGGCGGGACCGTTGCCTGCCGCATCGGGGCCGCGCCCGCCGGTGCCGCCCGGACCATGGTCGGGCCGCGGTGGCGCCAGCACCGCCTGCAGGGCGCTGGTATAGTCGCGCCAAGCGTCGAGCTGCTCGGATCGCACACCGATCTTGGTCTCAAGCGCGGAAAGCCGGGCCGCGAGCATGAATTCCGGCGGCGGTCCCATCCGGCGTTCACCAAAGCGCTGCGGACCGTGGCCTTCCGGACCGAAGCCGTCCGGTCCGTGCCGCATCGGCCCATGTGGGCCGGGCCAGGGCATTGGCCCCCGGTCCGCGCCGTCCGGCTGCGCCAGCATCGGCGGCTGGTCACCGGGCGCATCCGGCTGCGCCGCCAGCACGGGATGAATGGCCGCGACCGAGAACAGGCCGAGCGCAAAAAGTCTGCTTCGCATGACGTAATCCTTTCCTGCATGCTTCGGATCGCTGGAGGATAGGAAGCGTCTTTTGCCGCTTTGCTTCGGCGCGTTGCTGAAGGTTTCCGCAAAAGGGAGATTTGTTTCCCAATGTTTCCGGGCGCCGGGTGGAAACATTGGGTTGCAATTTTCCATGCCGCTTGCCCGCCGCGCTCCTATAATCGCCGGCAAACAAGCAAACAGGGC
>NZ_RZOT01000655.1:0-2935 GCF_003999085.1 Mesorhizobium sp. M4A.F.Ca.ET.090.04.2.1 | reverse complement strand
CGCCTAGACCGACCATAATGCCGGACTTGGTGAAGATCGACGGGTCGAGCTCCTTGACGCGCTGCAACAGCCGGATCGAATGGAAATAGCGGGCGCCCGGCCGCACCGTCAGGTAGTTGGACGGCACGGTTTCGAGATTGTGGTTGAAGACGTCGGGCTTCGCCGCCACGACGATCTCCAGCGCGCCGTCCTTGCGCAGGAAGTCCGGCGTCAGGATCTCGATCGTGGTCGAGGGCGCGGCGGCGCGGATGGCGCGGATGACGTCGGCAAAATGCTGCGCGCCGCCATCGGCAAGGTCATCGCGGTCGACCGAGGTGATGACGACGTGGCTGAGGCCCATCTGCTTGACGGCATGCGCGACGCGCGCCGGCTCATCGGCATCGAGCGCGGTCGGGATGCCGGTGGCGACGTTGCAGAAGGCGCAGGCGCGCGTGCAGATCTCGCCCATGATCATGAAGGTGGCGTGCTTCTTGTCCCAGCATTCGCCGATGTTGGGGCAGCCGGCTTCCTCGCACACCGTCACCAGCTTGTGCGACTTCACGATCTCGCGTGTCTCGGCGTAGCCCTTCGAGACCGGCGCCTTGACGCGGATCCAGTCGGGCTTGCGCAGCACCTCCTGGTCCGGCTTGTGCGCCTTTTCGGGGTGCCGCACGCGCGGCGCATTGGCGATCGTGTCGAGGACAGTGACCATCTCAAACCCGGTTCCTGAGCGATCGCCTGTCCGGCGCCCGCATTCCAACGTCACTTAGGACTTTTCGGCGCAAAGAAAAAGGCCACGCCGGCGCATGCCGCCACGGCCTTTTTCGCATAGCGGTATCGATGCCGGCTAACGGCGCACCAGCCGTCCTACAAAGATCAGCAGGCAGGCGCCAATGAAGCCCGTGATCAGATAGGCGAACCAGCCAACGCCGAAAGACTGGAAATTGAGAGCTTGCAGGATTGCATTCAGCACGACCGCGCCGACGATGCCCAAGATGATGTTCATGAAGATGCCGGTGTTGCTCTTCATCACCATCTCGGCGAGCCAGCCCGCCAAACCGCCGATGATGATGGCCGCCAGCCAGCCCACGCCATTCACGTCCATATGCCAACTCCTCCTGTGACGGGTGAAAATGCATCCGGAAACGAACTGCCTTGCCGCCGAGTTCCCCAGGCTTTCGCAGGCGAGTCTCTGGCGGCCAATTTATCATGCGTTCAACGGGCGGCCATAGGCGTCGAGCACGCTTTCCTTCATCATCTCCGACAAGGTCGGGTGCGGGAAGATGGTGTGCATCAGCTCTTCCTCGGTGGTTTCGAGGTTCATCGCCACCACAAAACCCTGGATCAGTTCGGTCACCTCGGCGCCCACCATGTGCGCGCCGAGCAACTGGCCGGTCTTCTTGTCGAAGATCGTTTTGACGAAGCCCTGGTCCTCACCAAGCGCGATCGCCTTGCCGTTGGCGCCGAACTGGAAGCGACCAACACGAATGTCCTTGCCTTCGGCCTTGGCCTTGGCCTCGGTCAGGCCGACGGAGGCGACCTGCGGATTGCAATAGGTGCAGCCCGGGATCTTCAGCTTGTCGGTGGCGTGCACGCCGGGGAAATTGGCGATCTTCTCGATGCAGACCACACCTTCGTGCTCGGCCTTGTGGGCGAGCATCGGCGGTCCGGCGACGTCGCCGATTGCGTAGATGCCGGGCACGTTGGTCTTGCCGTAACCGTCGACGACGACGCAGCCGCGGTCCGTCTTGACGCCAAGCGCCTCCAGGCCGAGGCCCTCGATGTTGCCCTGCACGCCGACGGCCGAGATCATGCGGTCGGCGGTGATCTTCTCGACCTTGCCGTCCTTCATCTCGACATGCGCCGTCACCGAGTTGGCGCCCTTCTCGACCTTGGTCACCTTGGCCTCGAGGATGATCTTCATGCCTTGCTTCTCGAACTGCTTCTGCGCGAATTTCGAGACCTCGGCATCCTCGACCGGCATCACCGCCGGCAGCAGCTCGACCACCGTCACCTCGGCGCCCATGGTGCGGTAGAAGGAGGCGAACTCGATGCCGATCGCGCCCGAACCCATCACCAGCAACGACTTCGGCATTTCCTTCGGCACCATGGCTTCGAAATAGGTCCAGATCAGCTTGCCGTCCGGCTCGATGCCGGGCAGCGCGCGCGGCCGCGCGCCGGTGGCAAGGATGATGTGCTTGGCGGTGTAGGTGCCCTCGCCCTTGACGCCTTTCGGCGCTGGCGGCTGTGGCTCCATCGGCTTCTTGGCGGTCTTGGAGACGACGATCTCGCCCAATTTTTCGCCAGAAGGAGCCTTCGAAAGCTTGGCCTCGCCCCAGATGACGTCAACCTTGTTCTTCTTCATCAGGAAGGCGACGCCGCCATTCAGCCTCAGCGACACCTTGCGCGAGCGGTCGACGACCGCGGCCGTGTCGGCGCTGACCTTGCCGCCTTCGAGCTTCAGGCCGTAGTCCTTGAGATGATCCGAATAGTGCATGATCTCGGCCGAGCGCAGCAGCGCCTTGGTCGGGATGCAGCCCCAGTTTAGGCAGATGCCGCCAAGGTGCTCGCGCTCGACGATCGCCGTCTTGAAGCCGAGCTGCGCGGACCGCACCGCGGTGACATAGCCGCCGGGGCCGGAGCCGATGATGATGACGTCGTAGGATTCAGCCACGGGTTTCTCCCTGGTTTTCTAGAGTTCCAGCATCACGCGCACCAGCGGTGCCAGCGCCTTGCCGATGTTTCGCGTGTTTTCGGCATCGAGATGGACGCCGTCGAGTGGTGTAGTGGCGGCGACGCTTCCGGCGTCGAAAAAACCGCAGCCCGCCTCGTCGGCAAGTGCCGAATATTGCGGCGCCAGCCGCTTCGAGGCTTCGTCGCCGCCGGCGAACATTTCCTTGAACTCGGCGTTGTCGGTGCGCGTGACGGCGGGTGGCGCGACGATGAGGATCTGGGG
>NZ_RZOT01000654.1:0-2935 GCF_003999085.1 Mesorhizobium sp. M4A.F.Ca.ET.090.04.2.1 | reverse complement strand
CCCCCGGCCCCGCCTATACGGCGCTGGCCGATGCCTTGCGCTCGCTCATCCTGAGCCTGCGTTATATCGAGCCCAAGTCGCGCGCCCTGCCTGTCATGCGGCACTCGACCAATGTCTGGAAGATCCGCATCGACAACCCGAAGCTGCTGGTGGCGAGCCGCATCGTCATCCGGGTCGGGTCCGAGCTGTCGGAAGATGCGCTGCGCAAGATCTTCGTCAATCAGGCGACGGTCGGCGCGGCCGACCAGTTCGAAGGCCTGTGGAAGTCGCGCCTGCCCGGCATTCCGCTGAAGCCGCTGCATTCACAGCCGCGCGAAATCCCCTACGACGGCGACCGGCTGTGCCTCGAGCTTGACCAGAAGAGCGAGCACTGGGCCTCGCTGCTCGACGCCCCCGGCTTCGTCATCGGCGTTTCCGGTGTCTTGCCGAGCGAGCCGCAGGTCGACTGCTATTCGGTGAACAGGTGAGATCATGAGCCGGGATGATCCCTTCGGACTGTCGGAGGATCGTGAACGCACGCGCATCAGACTGACCGGCGCCCAGATGCCGCGGCCGATGGCGCCGATGCTGACGGGTGCGCCGGTCAAGCGCTCGCGCGCCCATCCCAATGCGCTCATCAACGCCTTCGCGCCGCTGCTCGAATTCGCGCCCGAGCTTGAAAGCGCCCTGGCGCCGGAGAACCCTGAAACATTGCGCACGCGCCTGCTCGAAGAGCTGGTTCGGGCGCGCGATGCCGCCATGACATCGGGATCGTCTCTGGAGCGCGCCGATCAGGCGGCCTGGGTGGTGGCGGCGCTGCTCGACGACCTCGCGCTGAACACGCCCTGGGGCGGCGCCAGCGCATGGCCCCGCCAGCCGCTGGTGGTCATGCTGCGCGGCGACGTCGATGCCGGCACCCAGTTCTTCACGCGTCTCGACGAACTGGAGCGCCACCCGAACCGGGATCGCGAATTGCTGGAGCTGCAGTACCAGTGCCTGGCGCTCGGCTTCCGCGGCAAATACCGGGTGCCCGGCCGCTCCGGCGACCGATCGCTCAATGCCGTTCGCGTGGCGGCGGCGCGCTTCCTGCGCGATGCCGACGCCGAGGGCGCGCCGCTGTCGCCACACTGGAAAGGCGTGATCGCCTCGGACGAGCCGCAGCGCTTCATCGTGCCGATCTGGGTGATGGCGCTTGCCGCGGCGGTGATCGCCACCGTGGTCCATATCGGCCTCTCGATGGGACTGAGCAGCCAGGCGGTGGAACTCTCGGCGCTCGTCCGCGCGCTGCCGCCGCCTCAGCGCGCCGACATCGCGCGCGCCGCGCCAAAGGTCGACGCGCCGGAACCGCCTGCGCCGGAACCGGTCGACTTCGCGCTGCTGCCGGAATTCAAGGCCGAAGCGCCGGACGACCTCAGGGGGGCGCTCAGCGGCACCGAAAGCGTGTCGCTCGCCAAGCTGGTCATCCAGTCCTCCAACCCCGAACTCTTCCAGTCGTCACGGCCAACGCTGACCCAAGGCTATGAGCCACTGGTGGAATCCATCGCCAAGGTCATCCTCGCCAACCAGGAACTCATCGGAAACATCACCGTCGTCGGCCACACCGACAACGTGCGCCTGCAAAGGTCCAACCCGCTTTCGAGCAACCAGCGGCTCTCGGAAGCGCGGGCCGAGACCATAGCCGACCTCCTGGTGCGGGCCGGCGTGCCGCAGGAGCGCATCCATTCCGAAGGGCGCGCGGAGACCGATCCGGTGGCCGACAACTCGACACGCGAGGGTCGGGCGCTCAACCGGCGCGTAGAGGTACTGGTCGAGAAGAGGCTTTGAGATGTTCATCCTTCGCTTCCTCTGGGCCGTGCTCACCTCGCGCTTCCTTTGGACGCTGATCGGCATCGCGCTGCTTTCGCTGGTCATCTGGATTTTCGGCCCGATCGTCCAGGTTGGCCCCTATTCGCCGTTCGACTCCGACAATGTGCGCATCGCCATGATCGCTGGGCTGATCATCCTGTGGCTGATCTGGCTCATCGTCGCCCAGCGCCGCGCGATCCGCGCCAACCGCATGTTCGTTGCCGAGATCGCGGCGCCGGCGGCGGAGAAACAGCTTACCCCCGGCGAGGAGAACGTCGCCGCCGTCGGCGCAAAATTCGGCGAGGTGATGGCCGAGCTGAAGCGCCGCAAGCTCGGCGGGCGCAAGTTCCTGCGCGAGATGCCCTGGTATGTGATCGTCGGGCCGCCGGCCACCGGCAAGACCACCGCCTTGCGGCAGTCCGGGCTGAATTTCCCCATCGATCTCACCGACGACCTGCAGGGTGTTGGCGGCACCCGCAACTGCGACTGGTTCTTCTCCGAGAACGCGGTGCTGATCGACACCGCCGGCCGCTATGTCCAGCAGGAAAGCCAGCCTGACGTCGACGCGGCGGAATGGTTGGGCTTCCTCGACCTCTTGAAGAAGCATCGGGGCCGTCGGGCGCTGAACGGCGTGATCGTCGCGCTTTCTATCGATACGCTTTCGGAGGGCGACGAGGCCATCAAGGCGCACGGCCGCAAGATCCGCCGCCGGCTGGCCGAGCTCAACGACCGGCTCGAAATCCGCCTTCCGGTCTATCTGATGCTGACCAAGGCCGATCTGATCAAGGGTTTCGAGGCCTTCTTCGGCGGCCTGTCGACGGCATCGCGCGAACAGGTGTGGGGGACGACCTTCCCGCTCGATGCGCGCGTCGACGCCAAGACCGTCGAGCGCGAAATCACCACGCTGGCGACCGAGCTCGAGCGACGCCTTGTGCCGCGCCTTGAGGATGAGGACAAACTCGCCGCGCGCGCCGAGATCTTCCGCTTCCCCGCCCAACTCGCAAGCCTTTCCGAGCCGATCCAGCTGCTGATCGAGGCGATGTTCGGCGAAAGCCGCTATGAAGAGGCAGCCTGGCTGCGTGGCCTCTATCTGACGTCGGCGACCCAGGAA
>NZ_RZOT01000653.1:0-2950 GCF_003999085.1 Mesorhizobium sp. M4A.F.Ca.ET.090.04.2.1 | reverse complement strand
GCCGGTAGCCCATCGCCACGACACGGCCGGCGACAGCCGGCTCGATGACATAGATCGCGGCATGCTTGCCGGCCTTGCGCGTGCGCTCGGCGATCGAGGCAACCGTCTCCATCATGCTTTCCAGCGTCGAATTGACGGTGGTGCCATTCGACCAGGCAATCGAGAAATCCGAGGGGCCGACAAAGATGCCGTCGATGCCGGGTGTGTCGAGAATGCCGTCCAGCGCCTCGAACGCCGCGCGCGTCTCGACCATCGCAAACGCCATGGTGCGCTGGTTGGTGTCGCGCAGCCATTCGGCGTGGTCGCCCTTGCCGTGGCGCGGAAAGGCGTAGGTCGGGCCCCAGGAGCGCTCGCCCACGGGCGGGTATTTCATGGCGGCGGCGAACAGCCTGGCGTCGGCGACCGAATTGACCATCGGAGCGATCACCGCCTCTGCGCCGAAATCGAGCGCGCGGCTCGCCATGTCGAAGCGGCCGACCGGAATGCGCACCAGCGCCGGCTTGTTGGCGGCCAGGACTGGCACCAGGCCGCGCAGCACGCTGTCCTCGTGATGGCCGCCATGCTGCATATCGAGGGTGACGGCGTCAAAACCCTGCTTGGCGATGATCTCGACCGTCAGCGCATCCGGCACTCCGGACCATGCGGTGAACAGTGTTTCGTCAGCAGCCAGGCGGGACTTGAGCGACATTTGAACTTTCCTTGTTAACAATCCGCAGTTTCAGCCGGAAACCGCGGCAAAGGCAAAGAAAAACCGCCCGGCTTGGCCGGGCGGTCGATTGGTCCAGTTAGAGCATGATGCCGAAAAGCGTGAAGCGGTTTTCGGGCGACGTCATGCTCATATTGGATCAGGTGTTCTTGATCTGCTCGATCGCCTCGGCCATCAGTTCGTCCATGGTACGACGGATCTGATGGTCCGACTGGTTGACACCGGCCTCGTCGAAATCCTTGCGAATCTTGCGGAAGACGTCGTGGTCGCCGGCTTCCTCGATGTCGGCGACGACCACCTGCTTGGCATAGGCCTCGGCGTCAGTGCCGGACTTGCCGAGCTTTTCGGCCGCCCACAGGCCAAGCGCCTTGTTGCGGCGGGCGGAGGCCTTGAAGCGAAGCTCCTCGTCGAAGACGAATTTGCGCTCGAAGCCCTCTTCTCGGTCTTTCATGCTGCTCATGGCATCCCTCCGGTCAAATCCGATTCGCTTAGGCGTAAATCATGTGTGTTCCCGAAGCACAAACCAAAAGGCCGCGGGCCGGTCAATATGCTACATCACTTGCTGCGCTGCGGCATTTCATTCCCGAAAGCGGTTAATTCGAAGGATTTGCCGATTGAGCAAACCATGTGATTGGGATAGACACCGGCATTGAACACCGCCGTTGCCATACTAATTTAGGCAGACGGACAGGAACTGGGCGCTTGCCGCCTGCCCGGAAATCCAGAGAAAAAATCAAATGAAAAATCGCCGCCGCATTTATGAAGGCAAGGCCAAGATCCTCTATGAAGGACCTGAGCCGGGGACGCTGATCCAGTTTTTCAAGGACGACGCTACCGCCTTCAACAAGAAGAAGCACGAAGTGGTCGATGGCAAGGGCGTGCTCAACAACCGCATTTCCGAGCATATTTTCAACCATTTGAACCGCATGGGCATTCCGACCCATTTCATCCGGCGGCTCAACATGCGCGAGCAGCTGATCAAGGAAGTCGAGATCATTCCGCTTGAAGTCGTAGTGCGCAACGTCGCCGCCGGCTCGCTGTCGAAGCGCCTCGGCATCGAGGAAGGCACGGTGCTGCCGCGCTCGATCATCGAATTCTACTACAAGGCCGACGCGCTCGACGACCCGATGGTGTCGGAAGAGCACATCACCGCTTTTGGCTGGGCGAGCCCGCAGGAGATCGACGACGTCATGGCGCTGGCCATCCGCGTCAACGACTTCCTCTCCGGCCTGTTCATGGGCGTCGGCATCCAACTCGTCGATTTCAAAATCGAGTGCGGCCGCCTGTTCGAGGGCGACATGATGCGCATCGTCGTCGCCGACGAGATTTCGCCGGATTCCTGCCGGCTGTGGGACGTGAACACGCAGGACAAGCTCGACAAGGACCGTTTCCGCCGCGATATGGGCGGACTGGTCGAAGCCTATCAGGAAGTCGCCCGCCGCCTCGGCATCATGAACGAGAACGAGCCACCGCGCCCAACTGGACCGGTGCTCGTCGCCTCCACCGAGCCGCCCAAGGGCTTGAAGCACTAACTGCCAGACCGGACTTGCCTGTGGCGGCGAAACCGGCGCAAGCCGCACTGATTTCTCAGGAGTATCGATGAAAGCCCGTATCACCGTCACCCTCAAGAATGGCGTTCTCGACCCGCAGGGCAAGGCGATCGAGCATGCGCTGTCCGGGCTGGGCTTTGATGGGGTCGGATCGGTGCGCCAGGGCAAGGTGTTCGACGTCGAGCTTGCGGGGACCGACAAGGCCAAGGCCGAAGCCGACCTCAAGGCCATGTGCGACAAGCTTCTGGCGAACACCGTTATCGAGAACTACGCGGTGGAGATCGCCTAGATGAAATCAGCCGTCGTCCTCCTGCCTGGCCTCAACCGCGACCGCGACATGATCGCAGCGCTGACCAAGATTTCCGGACAGGCGCCGGCCACCGTCTGGCAGACCGACACCGAAATCCCCGATGTCGACCTGATCGCCATCCCGGGTGGCTTCTCCTTCGGCGACTATCTGCGCTGCGGGGCGATCGCGGCGCGCATGCCGGTGATGCGAGCGGTGGCCGAAAAGGCGGCCAAGGGCGTCATGGTAATCGGCGTCTGCAACGGCTTCCAGATCCTGGTCGAGGCCGGCCTGCTGCCCGGCGCGCTGATGCGCAATGCTTCGCTGAAATTCGTCTGCCGGCAGGTGAAGCTCGAAATCGCCAACGCCAACACCATGTTCACCCGTCGCTATCAGCCCGGCCAGATC
>NZ_RZOT01000652.1:0-2963 GCF_003999085.1 Mesorhizobium sp. M4A.F.Ca.ET.090.04.2.1 | reverse complement strand
CCTGGTAGCGGCCGCCGGTAACCCAGACGTAAGCACCGCCGGCAAGGAGCGCCGCGGGCAGCGCGACCATCAGGAGAAAACGGCCGGCGCGGCGCTTCTTCTTCGGCGCCACTGGTGCCGGCTGCGGCGTTGGGGTCACCGCCACCGGGGCGGGCTGCGCCGGGGTTTCGGCGACCGGCTGCGCCGGCGCCTCGGCGACCGGCTGCGCCGGCGCCTCCATCTCCAACCTGGCGGCCTTCTCGTCTACCTTGGCTACCGCGTTCATGCTGCTGCGCCTTCCGTACTTTTCACTTTTCCGAGGACGGCGTCTCGCCGTCCGCAAGATTCTGCACGATCGCGTCCAGTGCCCGGATCAGGGCCCGGCGATCTTCCGGCGAAACGCCGACCAGCGATTCCTCATAGACCTCGCCGGCAAGGCTCTTGACGTGGGCATAGGCCTCGCTCGCCTTGGCGGTCGGGAAGATCATGCGAACGCGGCGGTCGGCCGCGTCGGAACGGCGCTCGATCCAGCCGCCCTCCTCCATCCGGTCGACGAGGCGCGAAACGCTGATCGGCTCGATTTCGAGCAGTTCAGCCAGTCGCGCCTGCGCGACACCCGCCTCCTTGGCGACGCGGACCAGAAGCCGCCATTGCGCCGAGGAAAGGCCGAAGCCGCTGGCGCGCGCCTCGAAGCGCTTGCGCATCAGGCGCTGCACGTCGTGGATCAGGAAGCCCAGTCTGTCGATGCCGTCGGAAACCATGAGCGGCATATATAATAAGCGTGCTTACTATTCAAGGCAGCGGTGTTGATCCAGAAGCCGGCAACTGTGGATGGCAGACCCGCGACGCCGGCATGGTTAGCGGCTGGTGAACGTCCTGCGAGGCTCGCGCCCTCAGCCGGAGCCCATCGACGCCGGCAACGGCTTTTTGATTGAGTTTGTTCGCATGCGCCGCATCTGCCAGTTCTGATATGTCATAACGTTACGTGCCAATCTCTGTTTTGTGCTGTCAACCGGCCTCGACGAGCCTGGCAGGGCGCCGATCCCAAAACATCGGAAAATTTTCAGAAACCGTTCGGGATTTCGCGGACCTGAAACGCGAAAAGGGATCGGGCTGGCAAACGACAGGCAGCAACGCCCGATCGCTCCCAGCCAACGCATTTTTTCGGTCGCCGCATCGTCGCGCGCGGCCGCAACCTTGGTCATGGAGACAACATGATTGCTACCCTTCTCCACAACAGGCCGCTGAGGCGCCGCCTTCTCGCCGGATCGATCGCCGTCCTTGCCTGCGGCGCCGCGATGGTCTGGCATGGCGCCAGGAGCGAGGCCTCGAACGCAAAGCCCGACGCGCCAGAGACGAAGCTCGTCAAGACGATAGCGGTGGCGCCGGTAGCCAATGCCGACACCCGCACCGCCATCGGTGAAATCCGCCCACGGCTCGAGAGCGACCTTGGTTTTCGCGTTTCCGGCAAGCTCGTCGAACGCATGGCGGAGATCGGCTCGACCGTGAACAAGGGCGAGGTGCTCGCCCGCATCGACGACCAGGACTACCGCAACCGGCTGCTTAGCGCCGAGGCGGATGTCGCGGCGGCGCAAGCCGTGCTGGTCGAGGCGAGTGCCGCCGAGGCCCGCATCGGCGCGCTGCTGGCCAAGGGTTTTACAACGCGCGCCAGCTATGACGCGACGCTGAAGAATTTGCGCTCGGCCGAGGCGAAGCTGAAGTCGGCGAACATCGCTTACGAAATGGCGAAGGACCAACTCGGATATACCGAACTGCATGCCGATTTCGACGGCATCGTCACCGCGACCGGCGCCGAAGCCGGCCAGTCCGTCAATGTCGGGCAGATGGTGGCGCGCGTCGCCGATCCAAACAGCCGCGACGCGGTATTCTCGATCGCCGAGGCCGCCTTCGCGAACACGCCTGATACGAAGCGGCCGCCGAAGGTCACGGTCTCGCTGCTCAGCAATCCGGCGATCACGGCGACGGGCACCGTGCGCGAGATCGCGCCGGTGGCCGATGCCGCGACCCGCACCTTCGAGGTCAAGGTCTCGCTCGAGGGCGCGCCCGACGAAATGCGCTTCGGCGCAAGCGTCGCCGGCCGCGCCGAAATCGCCGGCGCGCCGGTCGTCATGCTGCCGGGAAGCGCACTGTTCGACAAGGACGGCAGGCCGGCCGTCTGGGTCGTCACCGCCACATCCGCCGTCGAGCTCAGGCCCGTCGCCATTGCCCGCTACGAGACCGACCGCGTCGTCGTCCGCGATGGGCTGGCCAAAGGCGACATCGTCGTCACCGCCGGCGTCAACCGGCTGCGGGAACATGAAAAAGTCCGTATCGTTGAAGGGGAAGAGAAATGAGCATGTCCAAGACCAAGGTCCTGATCGCCGGTGCCGGCCCGACCGGGCTGACGCTCGCGCTGTGGCTGACCAGACTCGGCGTGCCGGTGCGCATCTTCGACAAGGCCGCCGCTCCCGGCGAAACCTCTCGGGCGCTTGCCGTCCAGGCGCGCACGCTGGAGTTCCACCGCCAGATCGGCATCGTCGACGACGTGCTCGCCGCCGGCGTGCGGCTGGAGCGGCTGACCCTCCACACGCCGGCCGGCGTCGCGGCGAGGCTGCCGCTGTCGGATTTCGGCCGCGGCATCAGCCTCTACTCCTTCGCCTTCGCGCTGCCGCAGGACATCCACGAGCGCGTGCTGATCACGCATCTCGAGCGCGCCGGCGTCGAGGTCGAGCGCGGCACCGAGCTTGTCGCCTTCCAGGACAAGGGCGAAGCGGTCATCGCCACGCTGTCCCGGGACGGCCGCCCCGAGACCGTCAGCGCCGCCTATCTCGCCGGTTGCGACGGCGCCCGCAGCGCCGTGCGCCATGGGCTGAACATCGGCTTCCCCGGCGGCACCTACGAACAGTCGTTCTACGTCGCCGACGTCAAAGGCAGCGGCGAAATCACGCCCAACGGCATGGACACGACGATCAGCAGCTATGGCT